>JAQBVM010000201.1 GCA_027623095.1 Verrucomicrobiota bacterium | reverse complement strand
GGTTTTCAGGCAAGCTTCGGTCAATGTCCGCAGAAACTTCTCCCGATCTTGTTCGTCTCTGAAAATGTCCTCCCGCCGATCTCCGCGATTCATGACGTGGTAGATCGCCCCCAAATACTCCAGGCGCGGTTTCCGTGGCATGCCAAACTGCTTATCTTGTTCGCAGAAGCGTGTCAATAGTGAGGACTGACACTCGCACGCCGCTTTGGACTCTCGCAACCGTTCTCGCGCGCTCTTGGAGCTTCCAAAGTGCAATCGCTCGGCGATGGCCTTAACCAAAGGGATCGTTTCTCTCTTGAGGCGATTGGCGAGCGCCAATTTCGCCGGATCGCTCTTCCGGCGGGGCGACAGGTCCGCTGCGCTCCAACCGAGGCGACGCAGTTCCTCGCTGATGATGCGCTCAGCTTTGGCCTCCGCACTTTCGCGGCGCAATTCCCCGAAAAAGCGGTCAACGTTTCCGCGGCACCAAGCTGAAAACACCCTTTCTTCATCGCGTCAGTGCGAACCATGCCCGCCAGAGTGTTTCGCTTTTCGCAACGGGCCGAATCAATGTCCGCTGGCACCAAGGCGACAGCACAAACGCCTGCAGCCAGCGCGCCCAAAATAGCCGGCGCGCAAATTGTGAATCGCATTCCCGGGCGATTGTCTGTCGCGCCTGCAACCACGAAATCCTGCCCCACACGTATTCCATCAGCGGTTCGATGGCCATTTCCGCCGATTCAAAAGCCATGGACATGCCGTTGCCGGTTACGGGTGGAATCATCGTGATCGTGTCGCCAATCCGGCACTCCGGCTGATTCCGCAAGCGATCCGATCGCAGGTTCAAACCGGCGATCGAGCAGAATGAGGGATCTTCAAAATCCGCCGCCGCCAATCGTTCGTTCAGCGCCGAACCAGGTTCGCCGCGCAACAGTTCGCGCGCATTCTTCGCACGTGCGTGCAAACCGCGCCGGAACAATCCGCATACATTCACCTCATCGTTTGCCAACCGGCACAAACCCACGTAACCGTGTGGTGAGAGATGCATTTCCAGATCCGCCTGCAATTCGACGCCGCGCGCGTGAATCTTAAGTCCAAACCAGCGTGAACTGCTCTCCCCCGTTCGCACACGGCGGCCTGTCGCCCAGACGACGCCTTCCTGCGCCTTCTTCCCCTGCCACCGTTGGTGCGTTCTCAATTCGCCGCCTAGCCGTTGAAATTGCAGGGCCAATGTTTCATCCAGCACAAAGCGCGACACACAAAGCGCCTCGGATGGAAGTTTGTGAATTTCGAAACTCGCATGGCGATTGAAGAATGCCGCTGTGTTCGCGACCCTCGCGCCTCGTTGCTCAATCTTGGGGATCAGTCCCAGTCGCGAAAGCGTTTGAAGTCCGCGTCCGCAAATGAATTCACCGCAGACGCGATGGCGCGGGTAATCGCCAGCCTCCCAAATCGTAACTGGCACGCCGCGTTGCCGCAGCCCGATGCCGAGTGTCAAACCAGCCAATCCTCCGCCGGCCACGTTGATGTATCTGGCAGACGGCATGGTTCAATCCGTCTTGCGCGCCACAAAAAGGTGGCTGAATAGTCCCGCCGCCTCCTCGCGTAATTCCCAGCCATCACCGGAAGGCCAGAGCGCGGACAATTCTCGTCCCGTGAAACCCGCGCGCACGCTGACTACCGCGTCGTGCCGAGTCACGGGATTGCAACCGATTAATCCCAGCAACCGGCTCGCGAATAACGCACGTTGCGCCCGGCGCGGCTCACACGCTATAAAAAACCGAGCGCGCAGGGCAACCAGGCGCAGCAATTCGGAAAGTTTCCGATCCTCGAAATGATGCAGAAACAGATTTGCGAAAACTGCGTCCGCTCCCATCGAGGCCGGCCCACCAAGCCAGTCGAACGCGTCGGCCGCGACGGACTGCGCGTTCCAGGAAAAACCGCAAAACTCCGCGCGAGTCGCCTGGCTAACGTCACTTTGCCGGTCCACCAGCATTACTTCCACACTCTTCCAGCGACGGCATAACCGCTCAGCCACACGCCGCATGAAACTGCCATCGCCTGCCCCAAGATCGGCGACGCGTCTGGCTTGGCAACAACTCGCCGCGGCGTGGGTGACCATCAGGTTCACATGGCCCATCAACGTGTTAATTCGTTTCAAATCTTCGCGCGAGGCCACCGCGCGCGGGTCGTGTACCGGCAGCGTGTCGAGCAATTCGGGCTGGACGATACGCTTCATTCGCGCCGGTCTGCAGGCGGAATTCTCTCCGCCTGTCGTGTGACGTATCCACCCCGAAGCCGTGTCCTGTACAAGGTGCCGTCCATCAAACAAGCGTTCATTGGGCGCGCACCTCCATTAAAGCCCCGTGGCAACTGAACCCAGCGCCAAATGACGACATCCACCAGAATCCGTCTGGAACCGAGTCATTCAACGCCGTCTGAAGCACGAAAAACACTGTGGGACTGCTTAGATTCCCAAAGTTTCGCAGCACGCCGGCACTGTGTCGAACGTCCTCTTCGGAGAGGTTTATTTGTTCGCGCAACGCCTGCAAAACGTCGCGTCCGCCCGCATGCCAGATCCATCCTGCAATCTGCGGACGATCCAGGTTGGTGAGCGCAAGTAGTTTTTCGAGCAGTTGCGAGGCGCTGGCAGCGGCTTTGGCCGGGACTTCCTGGGTAAGAATGTTGCGCAGCATTCCACCGCGTTGCTCGAACCGCAGCACGTCGCGATCGGCGGGTTGCAAATCAGAGGCAAACGATTTCCATCTCACCCGCCGTTTATTGCGAGCGGGCTGATTCGACAGCACCGCGGCTCCAGCGCCATCACCAAACAAGCAGGCGCTGATTAGCACGCCGGGATCATCATCGAGATAAAACGCCGCGCTGCACACTTCGACACAGATCGAAAGCACCGTCTTCGCCCGCCCCGCCGCGATCAGCGCTTCCGCAGTGCGAAGATTTGGCAACGCCGCGCCGCAACCCTGGCCCACAAGATCGAGCGGAAAAACATCTGCGCGCAAGCCGAGTTGCTCCGTCACGTAACTCGTTAAACCCGGGCAAAGATAACCCGTGCATGTGCTCACCAGCACGGCGTCAATGTTCGACGCCGAAATCCTGGCGTCTTCCAACGCGCGCTTGCCGGCTTGGGCGGCCAGCGCCGGGGCATGTTGCGCAAATCGGGCGTGCAGGGTGTCGGGCCGGAGATCGAAAACCTCATCGAGTGGATCCAGTGCGAGGTGGCGGGTAGCGATTCCGTTTTCCGAACTCAACACGCGTTTCAGAATGGCGCGGGAGCGAACGCTCAGCTTTGCGAAAGGCGCGGACCCCTGGAGAGCGGACCAACATTCGCGCTGAGCGTAGCAGTGGGGCGGAACAGACGTGCCGAGTCCAATCAGATACATGCTTCAACGTAGCGCGAATTGAGCGCGAGCGTAAGTCCGGCAGGAGAGAAACTTTCCGATAGCATCCCTGCAAGTGAGTTCTACTCGACAAAAAGCTTTTGCGCGAAAAGGTGCAAATGACGTCGCCAAGCTTGCCACTCGTGTGTACCCGGATGCGCGATGAATTCGTGCCGAACCCCTTTGGTCTCGAGCAATTCGTGCAACGCCTTCGAGCGCTCGAAAATAAAATCCCCAGTCCCGCAGCCGATCCAGAACAACTTGAGCCGCGTATTGAGAGCCGCTGCATCCGGAAACTCCGGGGAATCCCCTGCTCCCAAACTCCGAACCGCCCCGCTAAAACAACCGATCGAGGAAAACTTATCCAGGTTACCGAGACCAATCGACACCGCTTGGCCGCCTCCCATTGAAAGTCCGGCGATCGCTCGATGTTCCCGGTCGGCAAAGACCCGGTAATTCGCATCGATCGTCGGAATCAACTCTTCGATCATGACTTTGCCAAACAAGTTGTTTCTTCCCCCAGCGCCGGAATCGGATGCATCGGGCGGATTGGCATATCCGCGATCCATCACGATGATCATCGGCTTGCATTTTGCGTCCGCCAAAAGATTATCCATGATAATGTTCGCCCGACCTTGATTGCTCCATGACGTTTGGTTCTCTCCCGCGCCATGCTGGAGGTAGAGAACGGGATATTTTTTCTCCACATCTCGGTCATATTCCGGAGGGGTATAGACATAAGCCTCGCGCCAGGCTTCGGTGAGTTTCGAATAGTAGGGTCTGATGCGCACTTCACCCCGAGGAACACGTTTCGGAAGATAACAATCGAGTTCAGTATCCGGAATCTCGATTCCGTTGGTTGGGCGCGCCCAGCCAAAATAGAGCGGGGTTGTGGGATCCGCGCATCGAAATCCGTCGATCATCAGAAAATAGTAATGAAAACCCGGATCGAGCGGCTCGGTTCGGAGAGTCCACACACCGTCACTTGCTTTCTCCATATCGAACGGTTTTCCTTTGCGCGCGTCACTGGTGCGCCCTTTGACATCGATCTGCACGTGCTTCGCATCAGGCGCCTGGATTCGAAAGGTCACACTTCGATCGGCATGCACTTCTGGTTCCGCCGCAGCGAGCGATTGCGAACCGATGATGAGCAAATTCAGCAGAAAGACGGATTCCGGCCGGCGGAAAAGTGATTTCATGCCTTCCTGATTAGCCTGACATCCTTAATTACGCAATTCGCTTCGACGCGGACATTTGTTCCGCCCTGCATCAAACTTTCTTTTGGCATCTGTTCCGAGCCCGAATCACGGTCCTTTGCGTTCCGTGAAGCTTGGACATTTCCTAGCGAGAAATCCGAATCATCTATTTGCATTGGCTCCGAACAGGATCTGTCGATAATCCGGCGAATGACTGCTGGAACGGTTACTGCCGAGTTTCTTGGAATCTTCACCGATGCCCTGCTGCCGCCCGTGTTGTATTGCTTGGCGGGCGTGGTGGCGGACCGGTATCTTGAATTCGATACTCGTTCCCTCAGCCGGCTGACTGTCTATGTTTTCCTTCCGCCCCTGATGTTCAGCACGCTGATTGAAGTGAGCGTCAGTGCATCGGAAGTCTTTCGAGTCGCCGCCTTTATCCTTCTGATGCTCGTCGGAATGGCCTCGGCGGGTTTGTTGTACGCGCGACTCCTGCGAATGGACGCGGCCACGACCAGCAGTGCCACGATGGCAGCGACATTCTTCAACGGCGTCAACCTAGGATTCCCGGTGGCGCTCTATTCGTTTGGAGACGCGGGATTGCTTGCAGCCGGTGTCATCGTTGCCGTGAACGGCATTCCGCACAACGTTTGCGGACTACTCATCGCCGCGCGAGGCGCCCTTTCGACTCGAGACGCCCTAAAAGCGCTTTGTCGCATGCCGTTCTTGTATGTGATGGGACTCGCGCTCGTTATGCGTCTGATATCGGTCGAAGTGCCGCGTTCAATTATGGAACCTGTGTCTGTGATGGGCAGAGCCGCAATCCCTCTGGCACTCGTCTGTGTCGGAATGGAACTGCGCCGCATTCGAGCCCGGACCCTCGACCGGGAAATTGTCGGAACGGTGCTCCTTCGTCTTCTTTTCGCGCCGTTGCTTGCATGGGGCGTTTCCCATTTTGTCGGACTCACCGGACTTTTGAAAACGACGGCAATCCTTCAAGCGAGCATGCCGACGGCCGTGATGCCGATTGTCTATGCGCGGTTGTTTGGCGGGAATGTCGAGTTCATCTCTCGAGCGGTTTTTTACTCGACACTCGGCGGCGTCGTGACGATTCCGGTTCTCCTGATGTTCCTTCGTTGAACACACGGAGCGCCGCGGGCGCATCTCCGAATGAGTTCGGTTTTCGGAGATCGTGGTGGGGCGACAGTCCCTGGAGCCCTAAATTTCCCTCGCGGGACAGAGCCTGCAAATATGGAGCTGTGGAACCGCCTGACAGGTTGGCGCTTCGGCGTTTCCACTGCGCCTTTGGGTTTCAGATCTTCGCTTCGAGGTTGAGCAGAGCTCCAGAGACTGTCGCCCCACCGTTATGAAAAGAGCCCGATCAACCGATCAGGATGCTGGAAAGCCAATCTCATCGAGCTTTCCCAAGATTGAACGATCCTCATTCGAAGATGCGCCCGAGCGCCGCCGCCTATCGTCAAACTCGACAATGGGAGTGTGAGGTTCCACCGTACATCTCAAAGTTGTTGGAACAATCGTTCGACAGCCATTTCTTGGATTTCTCTCGCAGCAGGAAGTTACGTCGCTACCCCTTCGGCCCCACAAGAAATCCTCCGTCACACACTACCGTCTGGCCAGTCACAAGTCGAGATCCTGTGATCAGCGCGAGGATCGCGTCCGCCACATCCTCGGGGAGACAGACTTTGCCCAAAACCGCGCGCTTCTCAGCGCCTGTCTTCGATGATTCATAGTTGGCGCCCAAACCGTCTTGTGTCCATTTCCCGGCAATGAAACCCGGTGCAACCGCGTTGACGCGGACTTTTGGCGCCAGGACGCGCGCCATCGAAAGCGTGAGGTTGATGACAGCCGCTTTCGATGCGCAATAGGGAATGGAGCTTCCCATTCCCGTGATGCCAGCCACACTGGCCACATTCACGACGTTGCCATCTTCCGAAGCTTCCAGGTGCGGTCGCGCCGCGCGCATGCAAAAGAACGGCCCTTTAAGGTTCACCGCAAAGAGGCGATCCCAAATCTCCTCGGTCGCATCCTCCAGATTCGAGTGGGTGATAAACTTTGTGGTCCCGGCATTATTGATCAGGATATCCAAGCGTCCTATCTCACGAACCGCGGACTCCACCATTTGACGGCACGCGCGATCATCCGAGACATCCGCTTGAATGCAAACCGCCTGAACGCCCAACGACCGGATCTCGGCGGCAGTCTGTTCGGCTTCGTCACGAGATTGCCCGAAGTTGATCGCGACGGCGCAACCGCCTTTGGCGAGCGCCAGAGCCGTGGCGCGGCCAACGCCTCGGCTGCCACCGGTAATCAGCGCAGCTTTTCCTTTCAATTCCATGATCAATCCTTTCGAACGCCGCAACGAACCGGCGGCAAGCAATTCTGTCGCTTTCGAATTCCAGGAATGCTTGAATCACGAGCAGTTCGCAACCCATGATTTACACGTTCCGTCTCCGCAGACCCGTGAATGCATCGCAGTCAGTTTATACCCGCCCCTTCTCCGCGAATCGAGTAGAGAAGGGTATCGAAGTAGCGCCCGGTGACAACCTTAAATCAAACCATGCAAGATCAATACGATGGCATCATTCTTGGGGCCGGCCATAATAGTCTG
The DNA here is from genome assembly GCA_027623095.1 of Verrucomicrobiota bacterium. Classification (GTDB taxonomy): domain Bacteria; phylum Verrucomicrobiota; class Verrucomicrobiia; order Limisphaerales; family SIBE01; genus JAIPJX01. The sequence continues at coordinate 6,495 of JAQBVM010000201.1, read as the reverse complement.
GTGCTTCAGGCATACCTCTCGAAAGCGGGGCTGAAGACGGTGTGCCTCGATCGCCGATCCGTTGCCGGTGGCGGATTGACAACGGTCGAGTGGCCTGCGGATTCCGGTTTTCTTCATAATACGCATTCGTTTTTCCATCGCGGATTGACGTCGATGCCCTGGTTTTCCGACCTGGAACTTGACCGCCACGGAGTTCGATACCTGACACCTGAATTGAACGTCGCGCTCGTGACTGAGGACGACCGCGTTTTGATGTGGTGGTCGGATTTCGAGCGCACTCATGAATCCTTTGCGCGTTTTTGCCCAGCCGATGCTAAAAAACTCAGGGAATGGGTGACGCGATTTCGCCCAATCGTCCAAAATATTCTCGTCCCGGAAGCCCAATCACCGCCGCTTCCGGCAAACCAGCGGCGGGATCTACTCAGTCAAAGCGAAGACGGGCAGCTATTGCTGCGTGTGAGCGAGCTTTCACCGATCGAGTTTGTTCAACGCGAGTTTACTCATCCCGTCATCCAAGCAGGGTTGCTCTTCTTCAATGGACTGCGCGAAGTCGATTTGCGCTGCCGCGGTTTTGGACACCATATTCCGGCATTGCTGGCGAGTGGGCGCGTGGCTCAAATGTGTGAGCACGGATCCAAGCGATTGGCGGAAGGCCTCGCTTCGGTCGTACAACAGCATGGGGGAGAAATCCATCTGAACGCCGAGCTTCGGCGCATACTTGTCGAAGCCGGGAGCGCTGTCGGCGTGGAAATGGCGGATGGATCGCTCGTGCGCGCCAGAAAATTTGTGGCGTCGAGTTTAAATCCTCAACAAACATTCCTCGATCTGATCGGAGAGACTTCGCTTCCAAACGGATTGGCCGAAAAAGCGCGTGGTTACAGCTACAACCTTGTGGCGCCGTTATTCGCCCTGAATTTGAATCTCGCCGAACCGCCATGCTATCGGGCGTCTGAAAAGAACCCGGAATTGAATCGCGCATTGATGACCATCGTTGGCCTCGATCGTCCGGGCGCGTTTGAATCTATCGTGAACCACCACGAATCCGGCGCCATTCCCCCGCCGGTCATGTGGGGATCTTGCCCCACGCTCTTTGATGCTTCGCAAGCGCCTCAAGGGTTTCACACAGCGTTTATGTGGGAAAAACTTCCATTCCGTCTAAGAGGAAATCCGGAGAATTGGGACAACGAAAAACGGCGTCATGGCGAAGAACTCCTCGCGTTCTGGACTAAATACGCGCCGAGCCTCGAAGGCACCGTCATCGACTCTTTCACTGCCAGTCCTCGCGACATCGAGCGAGAGTTCCACAACATGAAAGACGGAGACCTTTTGGTCGGATCGTTCAGCAACGGGCAAATCGGGTTTAACCGGCCGTTTGCCGGAGCAGGGCAATACCGAACGCCGATCAAGCAGCTTTATCTCTGCGGTTCCTGCTGTCATCCCGGCGGGAACATTACCGGCCTGCCCGGATACAACAGCGCCCAGGTGATTCTCCGCGACCTGGGATTCGACGCGCCTTGGATGCCATCTTCGCTCGAAGGCCGTCTTGCAAATTGCTGAGTCAAGCGTGATGACCTTTATTGCTGTTCGCTCCAGAAAATCATAAAGGTAGGTTATGCGAACGTTTTTGCATCTGTGGCCCGTTTGTGCCGTCGCATTTGCCGCATTCTCCCCATTTGAAGATCGAGCCGCCACCGACATCGATACACCCGCTGCGCGGCATATCATTGTCGTGGACATTTCGTTCTCGATGGCAAAACGCAAAAACGCCGTGCTGGATGCAGTCTCCAGCATTATTGAAAACGGACTAAGCGGCCACATAGGTGATGGCGAACTCGTGGAACTATGGACATTTCACGAGAGTGTGGAAGAGAATGGGTTTCCGCCCTTTCTCTGGCAAGCCCGTGGGGCACGGGACTCGGCGCGGACCTCGGTCGATTTCTTAAGGAAACGTCGCTTTGCGAATCAAACAAAAATGGAAAGTCTGATCCCTGAACTAACAGAGGCCGTCAAAGAATCGCGCGAACTAACGATCGTGCTCATAAGTGACGGGGACACAGATATCTTCGGCACGCCGTTTGACCGAAGTTTGAATCTGACTTACCGAGACTATGGACCGGAGCTCCGCAAAGCTCGCAAGCCATTCGTAACAATCCTTCGGGCGCGAGACGGTGCATTTGCTGCCTGGGCGGTAATTCGAGGTGGCGACTCGATTCAGGTTCCGGTGTTGCCGGAGCATCCCAGAAGAATCTCCATCGCATCCGTGCCACCGCCAATGGAACCGACTTCTGCATCGAAAGAGCCTTCTGCTGTTTCCGCCTCAGCGACGTCCGGCGAGCGGAACCAAGACGCCGCCGCACCACCATCAACCAAGTCGCCAGACATTTTCAATCCGAACCCGCCCAATTCCCTCACCACCACGGAAAGTATGGCAGTTAGCCCGCCCGCTCGAATTGACTCCATCCCAAACTCTCCCGTTGCCGAGGCGCCTCAGGAGCAAGCTGTGGAAGAAGATGAAACAATCGTTTTGCAGACTGATGTCGCCAGCCCGCTAGCGATTGCGGGCGCTACCAGACAACAATTCTTGGATCCTATACGCGCTACAAACAGGGTCGCTCCTACCCTGGAACCTGCTGATCGAACTGGTGGGGTGGCGTTGCTGCGCCACCCTGATATTAGGGCTGCGCAGCGGCACAACCCCACCGAGAGAAGCCAGGTTTCCGTAGTCACAAAGCCCGCCACAAATAGTGTGGAGGCTGTCCAGAAACCTAGTGGGAGTCGAGGTGGCGAGCCTCACTCATTCACCGTCAGCCAAAGACCCCTGACTTCATCTCCAACCAACGGGACGGAAGAGCGTCGCGTTCCAACGAATGCCGCCTCGCGTCCAGGTTTGGGTTCGCCCGCGTCACTCATTGGCGGATTAGCTTTGCTGGCGCTGGCGGTCACCATCCTTGTATGGTCCATTCGCGGTGGCCGAGCCAAAGGACGACCAAGTATTATCTCACGGTCAATGGGTCATCACGAAAAGTAGAGGCAGTATTTGAACTTCAATAGTCGAGTTCGCTTACTGCCCGAACTCCTGGAATTTGTTGAAAATGCCCGTCAAAAGTCAGCACCACAGCGCCGATACGCTTTGCGCAGCAGGCGATAACCAGATCGGGCAACGGCAAAATCACTCCGGATCGGTCCAGTTGCCAGGCCATCGCCTCCACTTCCTCCCAAAGGCGGTTGTCCGAGTGCACATAGATCATGACACTCCAGGCAGCTTGAAACTTTTTCCACAGCTCAAGCGGCAGAATCGCTCGACCGACCTCAACACGAACAATCCCGCACGTGGCCACATCGCGGGTAGCCGCCGCCAAGCTCAGTGCCCGCAACGGATCCAGCTTTTCACGCATCAGCCTGATGTAGAAGCTGCTATCGGCGAGAACTGGACTTGCGGCCATAGTGGACAGGTGTTTCTTTGAGGCGCACGGCTTCCAGGTCGTAGGCGGGATCGATGGCTTCCCGAAGCTCCGCCGGGCTAAGCCCTAACCCTTCCTTGGTTATCCGGATCAATTCCGCCCTCCGATCCAATTCCCGCAAAGCCAGGTCGATCGCCATGGTTTTGCTTTTGGCGCCGGTGGCAGCCATAACCCTTTCGAGCAAGGCATCGTCAATGTGCATGGTCATTTTCATGCCAGCTATAGTATGGCACGCATGCCATACCTTCAAGTATAATTCTTCCGGCGACTCGTCGGACATTCCCGGAGGGCATGTTCTCGGTCGGCGCGCACTCTATGGCAAAAGGGCGGCCAATCGAGAGAACGAATGAGCGGCCACCACGTTCAATTCGAATGCCAGCGGTTTCGAATGTTCCCCGCTTCAACCAGCCTCTTCGAGTTCCGGTTCCGCGAGCGGGGATTCAGGCCGGCAGAGATAGTGCCAGGCGGCAATTCCGGCTGCGAGAGAGATTCCTGCGCAAATAAAGTAAGGCAATACATGTTTCGCGGCATATAGAGGGCTCGCAACGAGCGGGCCGAATATCCGCGCCAAACTTGCCGCGCCTTGGGCAACACCCAGAGTTGCGCCCTGTTCGTCGGCGGATGTCTTCAGCGAGATGAGGCCGAGTGCTGGCGGTCGATTCATTCCCCAACCGATCGCGAGGAGTCCGACGCTCGCCAGCAGGCTCGGCAGGTTTCCGGAAACCGCAATGAACAAGAAGCTCGCGGCGACGACAATGAGACTTCCCGTAATCAAACGCTGTTCTCCAAATCGTTTGTTTAAGAGGCGAATGGGACCTGCCTGAACGAGAGCCGCCAAGACGCCGCAATACGCGAACAAGTATCCGGCATGGTCCGCGTCGTAGAGGAAAACCTCCTTCACCAACAGACTGAATGTGCTCTCGAAACACGCGAAGCAGAAGGTTCCAAGAAAGTAGATTCCAATCACCAAACCCACTGTCGGCTGCCGCAGTGTGTGCGCCCATTGCTCCCAGCTTGGACGGGGTCGGACATTCGCAGTGCTTGCTTTACGGCTTTCCACGAGCACGAAACACCCCAGAAGGAAATTGAACAAACAGAATCCGGCCGCCACCCAACCAGGTCCGGAGAGTCCAAACGCTTTGTAACTGAACGCCCCGAGCGCTGGTCCAAAGACAAATCCCAAACCGAATGCCATTCCAATGAGGCCCATGCGTTGAGTTCGCTTCTCGGGTGGAGAGATATCGGCGATGTAGGCACTGGCGACGGAAATGTTCGCTCCGCAGATTCCTGCGAAGATGCGGGAGCACAGCAACAGCCAAAACCCAGTGGAACCAGCAACGGTCGATGCGAGCGCGAACCCCGCGTAGGAGATCGCTGATCCGGCGTTACTGATCAGAATCACCGGACGCCGTCCGATTCGGTCGGAAAGTCGTCCCCAAGCCGGTGCGAACAGAAACTGCATCGCCGAAAACGAGGCGATCATGACTCCAATCTCAAAACCATTCGCGCCGAATGTCTTGCCGTAAATCGGCAGAAGCGGCATGACGATTCCGAAACCGATCAGGTCGATGAATACGCTCAGAATTATGACCAAGAGAGACGGATTTTTCATTCTTAATTCGCGCGAAGCTACAACAAGAGGTCGAAAAAGCCAGGAGTTTGTAGGCGCGCGGCGCGACGGAAAAAGATAATCTCGAAAAGACTCCCAAATCCTCGCCTAATGAATCGAAAGCGCGATTTTGCTCAATAAAATCAAAGAATTCATTTTTGATGCCAAAATAGAATTCATATGGAATGCCAATCACAGCGAAACAGGCATCCAGACTGGCTTTTCTAAACTTAACTATTTTCTAGGCGAGGATCAGGGAGACTTGCAAAGTATTTTTGAATCAGGCATTTAAGACCACGATGAATTCATTAAGACCACGATGAATTCAGTTACAGCGGCTAATTCACAATCTCTCTCACTAATCCACAATTCGACGTCACAATCGAAAGCGGCAAATCGACCGAATGAGACCGTTAACGAAGTTAAGGCTTCGGACGAAGGATTGGCATCGCGCCAACCTGATGCGGAGCAAGGCGAGGAGCTTTCCAGAATGGGAATTCTCCATCGCGCTCTGATCGCAGCGGTCGATACGAACAATTCGATTGCGCGGTTGTTCGAGCCGATTTCCTGAACGGTTCGGGACGGGTATTCCGTTCTGAGTTGCACGAATATGTCGGAACAGGTGATCTCTCTGCCGGCTTCATCCGTGGCGCGGGCCAGGTTTTGACCGGCATGCGGAAGCTGGTGCCTCTGATAAACCGAACTGGATTTCAGGGTCACTTTCCAGTTTTGACTGCGACGCCTGGGGTCTGGTTCGATTGAATCATTCTGAAGAAAACAAGGGAAAGCTTGGTCTGAATATTTGCAGCCGATGACGGGGTCATTTCTTCACAACCAGCCACGTCAAGTATTCCGAGTCCGGTTCACCGGAAAGGAACAGTCTCAATGTCTGGGAGGCGACAAATTCGTCCACCGCTCCTTTAACGCCAAACACGCCGGCTGCGTAAGTTCCGTCGGGGACATAATCATGTCCGGCGAGAATTCCACCATGCTTCACTTTTGGATGCCATAGGCGAATGTCTTCGCAGACCCCTTTGTAACTGTGGTCCGCATCCAGGTAACAGAAATCCAGAGATTCATTAGGAATCAATTCGGCGGCTTCTCGCGAAGTCAACCGCCAGATAACGGACCTACTTTGGTAGGGAGCCAATCGTTTGATTGTCATTCGGTAAAACAGATCTTGATCCGCTTGCGAAATGTTTGCGACGTCCACGTAATCGGTCATCGAAAACTCGCGCCATGGGTCCACGGAATAAAGCAGGGTGCCTTTCCAATTCATCAAAAGAATTGCAGAATAGCCACCTTCTTGAACGCCGACTTCGACACCTGTCCCCGTCAGTCCTAATTCGTTAAGTACTGGGTCTTCTGGAAGTCGAGTGGGTAGTTTTGAGGGATTTCTGTTTGATTTAGGAGGGTGAAAATCGG
>JAQBVM010000200.1 GCA_027623095.1 Verrucomicrobiota bacterium | reverse complement strand
CGCAAGCGCGCCCGCCGGTTGGTGATAGCCGAGTCCGGACCGGTATTCACTGTCAAACTTCGCCGTCGTCTGAAGCAACGCTCGCGGTTGTTGTGTTTCCGGAAACCGTATTCCATTTGATAAATCCAAACCACATCCTGAAGTCGGAATGCTGGGATCGTTCGATAGGGGGCGAACGGGCGGATTCCGCATTGACGAACGATCGGCGTCGTCGAGTTTGCCGTAGTTGATTTCCCGCACCCGCGAGTAACCTTCATCCATCACCGTCATGTTTGAGGTGACGACCGCGTCGCCGAACCGCCCGAATTTCTTTTGATATTGTTTGCGAACCGTGCTTTGAAAGTTCTCTTCGCTGATGCCGTTGTCCTTAAGGAATGGAGAGACTCTGAAGAATGCTCCCAAGAAGGAGTTTCCCTGCATCCGTAGCTGGAGATCCCCTCTGTCTGTTGCCTTTCGGGCAATATCGAAGCCTGGGAGGATGTAAATGCGGATATTGTTCTCTTTAACAAATTTCCGGTGGTGAGCGGGTATCCGTTGCCAGGCCGTTTCGGGTGAGTCACTCGATTCCCAAACAAGACAGCCGCCCTTCTTGAGTCCTTCGAGCGGGTTTGTATGTGTGAATGCCTTCGGGTCGCAGCAGAGGACCACATCCACATGATTCAACTCGCAGTTTACCCGAATCCTCTCTGGCGCCACCACGAGGTAGTAATTTGTCGGCGCTCCTTTTTTCTCGGAACCGTACTTGGGATTTGCCATCACGTACAGTTTTGGAGGCGGGTTGCTTTCACGGGCGTTCGCCGGGTCTTGCTCCGCTAGAACTTGACCAAATTCACCGATAATCGAACCTAAATTCTTTCCGGTGGTAATCATTCCCCAGCCGCCGATTGAGTGAAAGCGGACCGCGATTGCTTTTTCCGGCAGCAAAGACGGTCGGTCCTTCGAAATGGCTGCGTATGGATGATCCACGCCGAGCACAAAGAAGGTCTCGCCGTCGGAAGGACCTTTACCGTCCTGCCGGGGTGTTTGTCCCACCGCATACTCGTACGCGCCCAGAATGTGCTCGGGACGAAAGTCTCTCGAACCAATTCCGTACGCTCCGCGGAACAGGCGCGGCATTTCTTCCGGGCTCAACCCTGGAAGGATTCCCCCGAATTTGTGCGCCTCAAGCGATTTTCCAAGAGCGGTTCGGATATCCCGCGCCAGCGGATTGTCCCCGGCCATCCCTTCGTCGGTTCGCTCGAGAATAATGACATTTCGTTTTCCGCGCAGGGCCTTGATTATGGCCGCCTCCGGAAACGGGCGGATGACATTGACATGGATTGAACCGACTTTTGCGTTCCGCTGATCGCGCAGATAATCGACCGCCGCGTCAATATTCTCGGCGGCACAACCGAGCGACACAAACACAGTCTCGGCGTCGTCCGTCTTATACTCCGACACCAATCCGTAGTAACGCCCCGTCAAGTCTCCAAAAGATTTGTAGGCCGCATCCAGGAAATCGAGAATGGGTTCGTTGAAGTTGTCTCGTCGGGCTACGACACCGTTCATATGGTGTTCCTGGTTTTGGACCGGGCCAAGGAGGATTGGATTCTTGAGGTCCATCATCTCGGGAACCCGGCGTCGTTTTGTGCCGAAGAGACCGCGCTGAGCCAATGTGGGGCAATCGATTAAATCGTCCGGCGCGCCCAGGAACTCGCGCAGAAGTTCAGCCTCCGGCATGAGATAGGTCCTTTCGGAATGCGTGGTCAGCATCCCATCTTGAATATTCATCCCCGGATTCAGAGACAGTTCGCAAACGCGCCGCAGAATGATTGCCTGATCAGCGGCCTGTTGCGCGTCTTTGCCCATCAACATGGTCCATCCAGTGTCCAAGGCTCCATAGAAGTCATCGTGACCGCAATGAACGTTGAGAGCATGTTTTGTAAGCGCACGCGCGCCCACCTCGAGGACCATTGTGGAGAGCTTTCCGGGAGCGTGATAGTACTGCTCCATGGCATAGGCGAGACCCTGGCCAGACGTGAAATTCACGGTGCGGCGGCCCGTAACCGCAAACGCGGTTGCGCCACCTTGGGCGGCATGTTCGCCCTCGCATTCGATCGCGATTTTGGGATGCCCGAAAACATTCAATTCACCCTGGGCATAGGATTGTTGATAGATTTCACCACCTTCGGTTGACGGGGTGATCGGATAGAACACTCCGCCTTCCGTGATCCGAATTTCGACATACTGCGCGACGAGCTGATTTCCGTTGCATGTGACCGGAATCCCAGGGAACTTCGGACGACCGTTGCGGTCGTTGGCCACCCGCTGGTTTGGAGCCAATTCTAGAGTTTCATTCGGATTCGCCATGAGTCTGCCTTTCTATACCACTCAGATTTGTGTAATCGCCGGACGGGGGAACATAGTCGGTTATTCAGCGTGAGAAAACACTTTTTTGTCTGGTTGCCGCAACGATCAGTGAAACGGTCTCGGTATTCTTATCGCGTTTGAGTCTCGAAAAAAAGCTTGATTCAATGAAGCCATTGAGATAAGTGGAAAGCGAAGTTCGGATCGAACCGAACACAAAGGAGGAAGGTTCAATCATGAAAAGATCGATATACTATTACGGTATTCTGTGTCTGGCAATTTCAGCGAACGCGCAACTGCTGTGGGTCAACGAGTTCCATTACGATAATGCGGGAGCCGACACGGGAGAGTTTTTTGAGATTGCGGTTCCGGCCAGTTTTACGGACTTCGCGTCTGTGTCTTTGAGTCTCTATCGAGGTGAAGATGGCACCGTTTACGGCACACATAAGCTGAGCACGTTTTCGCTTGGGAGCACACTCGGTGATTATTCCTTTTATAGCAAAGAGATCTCGGGAGTTCAGAATGGGGCGCCGGACGGGTTTTCGCTCGATCAGTCCGGATCCATCTTTCAATTCCTAAGTTACGAGGGCAGTTTCAGTGCAACCGCCGGTCCCGCTATCGGGCTGTCCTCCACTGATATCGGGTTATCGCAGAGCGGTTCCACGGGTGCCGGATCTTCACTCGGAATGGCGGGTTCCGGTTTAGAATTTAGTGATTTCAGTTGGACTTTCTTTTCGAACGCTTCTCCGGGCAGTTCGAATTCCGGGCAGACCTTTAGCGCGATGCCGGAGCCGCGTGAGACTTTCTTGATTGCCGCACTCGGGTTGATCGGTTTCGTGCTGCACAGGCACTATTCAAAACGCAATCTGGCTTTGTCGCCACCGCTTCCTTCGCGAAATAAGTGTCTGTGATTGTGAATCGAAGCGAAGCGGCGAACCTTCGCGGGTCGGACTCGCAGTGCCCTGTTGACCTGCGACTTCGGTCAGTGAATGTGGATTTCCAACTCGAAGTTGCGAGCGTCTGATTCCTCGAATCGGTCCTATGAACCAATTATGGTGGGGCGACACTCTGTGGAGCCCTAGTCTAACCTCGAAGAGATCAAACTGAAGAAGCAGGCGCAATGGAAACACTGGCGAATCCGGAAGCTCCGTGTTTCCAGAAGCCCATTTTATGCAGTCCGGACAATCCGAGGAGAAATTAGGGCTCCACAGAGTGTCGCCCCACCAATCTTTTGAATGGCAGAGCCGGGGAGTTCGCCTCGTCAACCGGCGAGAGTTTTCGTCCCCTTAAACTCTGGGTCACTCAGTCCTGGGAGCTCTCCGGTGCTGTCCGCGAATCGTTCGACGGGAGCGCCGGCTCGTCGGAGCATGCCAAGGTAGAGATTGCAGAGGGGCGTGTCCTTTTCAAACACGAGGTGTCGTCCCGTTTCGAGTGTTCCACCCGCGCGGCCAGCCAGAACAATAGGAAGATTGTGCGGACTGTGCCGGTTTCCGTCGCGGAGTCCGCTTCCCAAAAGGATCATCGAGTTGTCCAAAAGATTTCCGGCTCCTTCCTGAATCGATTTCAATCTCTCGCACAGGTAGGCGTATTGCTGAAGATGCCATCGGTTAATCCGCTTATATTCCTCCAGTTTGTCCTCCTTATTCTCATGATGGGAAATCTGATGAAACCCGCCGCTAACACCGTCCAAAAACGAGAAATTCTTGCCGCTCACCGCATTGCCAAACATGAATGTGCTGACGCGTGTCGAGTCGGTCCAGAATCCAAGCACCATAATATCGAGCATTAACCGAACCTGCTCCGTATGGTCCACTCGTCGTTCGCTCGCACGCGCAGGATCATTGTAGTAATCGGTGATGCGATGGTCGAGTTTGTCGATTTCCGTCCGGGCGAGAGGGTCGGTCTGGACTTCTTCGCCGCGGCGTTTGGCGTCAAAATCAATTCGACGTTCCACGGCCCGAACCGACTCAAAGTATTCGTCCAGTTTGGCTCTGTCTGCAATGCCCACTTTGTTTTGAAGGCTTTTGGCGTCTGCGGCGACCAGGTCCAAGACGCTCTTGTCGCTCGCCGCATTTTCGCGGCGGGCGCGTGTGTTCGACCGGAATATGCGGTCGAAGGCGAGACGCGGATTGATTTCCTTGGCGACCGGATTGATGGGGCTGCTCCACGAAATGTGGGATGCATAGAGCCGCGTGAAACCGACGTTTGTATCCACGCCGGTAGCGACAGGCTCAATTCCCAGTTCCAGCGAAGGGAGCGGGGTCAAGTTCCCAACTCGCTGAGCGACGAGTTGGTCGATCGAGATGTTGCCGCTGCGCAAATCGCTGCCGGTCGTGCGGGTAATTGTGGTGCCAGTTAGGAATCCGGCAGTTTTTACATAGTGCCCGTCGCCGGTATTGGATGCTGCATTCCAAAGATCGGTGAACACCAAAATGTCCTTTTTCACATTCGCCAGGGGTGAAAGGATCTCGGATAGTTCGAAGTCACGTCCGGTTCCTTTTGGAGTCCATGCATTTGGGTTCACCCCATTGGGCATAAAGAGTACTCCGAGGCGGACAGGCGGCCCGAACGCGGATCCCGTTGCCGGATCGATCGCGCCGAATGCCGGTCTCGGACACATTGCCTCCAAGAAAGGCAGACTCATCATGGCCCCGACACCCTTTAGCATCGTTCGGCGGGAAATTGGCTTCGGTTTCATTTATCTTCGTCGTTATTTGTCTCGTCCAGCGAAGCGACCGGCTTGTTTCTTCGGTACTGGAATGGAAAGCTGCCAACAATCTCGTTCACCAGAACGGAGCTCCGAAAATCTGAGCTGGCTACCGTTCGGGCGATTTGCCGTACTGCAGGCGTATCGTAATAGTCCAAACCGCGGCCCAATGCGTAAGAAAGCATCTTTTCAGTGAGGTTGCGAACGAAATCATCACGGCTTCCAAGGAGAATTCGACGCAGTTCCTCCGGCCCATTGAATGCTTCGCCGGTCGCCATGGTGCCGGAGGAATCGATCGGGATGCCGGATATCTCGGTTCGCCATTGGCCTACCGCGTCGAAGTTTTCCAATCCCAGCCCCAGCGGATCCATTCGTTTGTGACAATTCGCGCAGCTTGGGTCGCTCCGATGTTTCTCCAACTGTTGCCGAAGCGTCAAACCATCCACGGGCCTGTCGTCGCGAGGCAGGCTCTTGACCATCGGCGGCGGTGGCGGTGGCGGGGTGCCGAGAAGTTCCTCCAACACCCATTTTCCCCTCAGCACAGGGCTCGTGCGCCTCGGATACGAGGTCAACGTCAATACCGCTCCCATGCCAAGAACGCCGCCCCGGTTTTTGTCCGGGAGAGGCGCGCGCTGAAATCCTGCGCCTGAGATTCCTTGAATTCCATAGTGGCGGGCCAGAATCTCATTTGCAAAGGTGTAGTCGGAATCGATCAAATCAAGGAGGCTTGCGTTCTCACGAAGAATGGAGCGGAACATTGCGACCGGTTCCGCCATCATCGCGTCCCGAAGTTCGTCCGTGAAGTCTGGATACCTGCGCGGATCCGGTTTTGCGCTCAACAGCAACTCTTCCACCCGAAGCCATTGGCGCGCAAAATTGGAAGCAAACGCATCACTCTTCGGATCGAGGATCATTCGCTCGGCTTGGGCTTTCAGTACAGGGGGATGACTCAGACGATGATCCTTAGCGAGCGCGAATAACTCGTCGTCCGGCATTGAGGACCACAGAAAATAGGAGAGACGCGAGGCGAGTTCATAATCATTGATTCGATATGGGGCGTCGCCGGGTTGATCAACTTCGGTCCGAAACAGGAATTTCGGGGACACCAGCACAGCTTTGAGCGCCAGCTTTACCGAGTCTTCAAAACCCAGGCCAAGTCTGGTTCCCTCCTCGTAGAGGGACATGAGCAGAGCGATCTCCTCCAGTTCCACCGGTCGCCGATAGGCTCGCGGCGCTATCTGTTCGATGATTTTTTGGGCGGCGGAGGCTTCCGAATCAAAGTCCTTGGGCCGGAATATGAGAATTCTTTCCGGGACAGATGCTTCCAAGATTTCTTCGGCAGCCTCCAAGAACCGTTCCATCAAAATGGGCGGAACAAACAGTGTGTCCGCGATATTGTCGAATCCGCCGCCGCCGCCGCCGTCGGCAGGGAACTTGTCCGCAGGCCGGGTCGTGACTCCGAATAGGTCTCGAACCGTGTTGTTATACTCAAGCCGGCTCAGGCGATGAATCAGGACGCGTCCGGGGTCTCTTGGGATTGCGCCGTGGTCCAGGTTGTCCAGGGTGTGCCTTAACCAGTCTGTGATCCGTCGGCGCTCCGAGTCGGAAGGTTGCGGCTTCCCGTCCGGCGGCATTTCGCGTTCGTTCACCTGCTTGAAGACCATCTCCCAAAGCTTGGGATCGCGGTACACGTCTGTTGTTTCCGCAAATTTTTCAATGTTTATGCCACCTTTGGGTTTGTTCGAGCCGTGGCACTTGAAGCAGTATTCCTGGAGCAACGGTCGAACATCGCTTGAAAACGAGATCGAATCTTCGGCGAGCGAGATCAGACCGAACGCCGCAACCAGGAAGAATTGAACCATGCTTATCCGCTTTGTTGACAATCGCAGTGATTTGAGCTGCTGCGCCTCACAGAGGCGCGCTCCGGAGCGCGGGTCTGTGAGGCGCAGCATCTTCGAAATGTCAACAAACCGGATATGCATGAATGGAACAAGCAGGCGTCGAATCATACTTGAATCGGAAAGAAGAGTTCGGACCTTGAGTCCGGCCTCTCGTTCCCGGGCAAACTGACAGTTTATTGGCTGATTCTAAAGAATTGCTGAGGACTGCTCGGGGCGAGCGTATGCGGGCTAGCCGCGCCCTGCACTGCCGTCCAGGGTCCAAGAACGGATGGCGCGGATTGAAGGGTCCCGCCGCCGGTCCATTCAAGGATGATACTGCCTGCATCAGCTCTTGCTCCGGTGAACATCGCGCCCCCGCCGGTTGGAACTTCATTCGATCCCGCAACGAGGAATGCAACCGGGGCCGAACGAACTGAGTCGCCCACGTCATCGGTGAGCAAGGCGGTCACGACGAAATCGCCGGCGGGCACGCTTTCCCACGTGAAACGGAAAGGGCTTTGCGTGCTTTCGCCTATCTTGTTGCCGCTCTCGAAGTACTCCACTCGGGACACTGCCCGGGTTGTGGCCGAAATCTCGACATTCAATTCGATGTTCATGCCTGCGTCGAATTGGTCATTATTCGACGGAGATGCAATCACGATGGTCGGGAGCGCCGGCGCTCCGGACCGCGTTTCACCCGGTCCGAGCAGTCCGAAATCTTCAGGTCTGAAATTGGGATCCTGCGTTATCACGAACTTGTCGAAGAACGAACCGTCTTCACGGCGCGCGAGCCCGAAAACATGTTGTCCCGGAGTGTCGATCTCGAACGTCATTTGACCTCCACCCTCTTGGGGTTGGCTGCGCCAGACAAAGTCCGCCTGGCCGCTGAATCCCGACATGCTGGCTTGATTTGCGTCCACACGGTTTGCAGGGCGCGCTCCGTCGAGGTAAAACCACGCGGAATCGTCCGCACCGCTGTCGCCACTCGCGCGGTACCAAAGGATATGAGTTCCGGTTTGTGTGAAGGTGAGATCGTATTCGAGTTGAGTCGCGGCTTCACTTCCGCCCGCGCCGTTGGGATTCACAACGGAAGCGCCACCGGACGAATTGCCGCGTTCGTTATCGACCACCCAGAGGTCATCCAGATTTCGATTGAATCCTTCGGCTTCGAACACGATTAATCCATCGGTGGTCTGGGGTTGAAGATCCCCTAGGCTGTAGAATTTCGCCTCCCCATTAACAATCGTATTAGGTGTGGCCGCCTGATCGCGAACGTTATTGATTGCAACTGTGTATTTCGTTCCAACGCTTTGGGCGCCCGTTTCGAGAATCACCGTGCGCATATTTGACAAGAGCGTCGCCGAAGTGACTGAAAGCGAACCGGAAGCGCTGCTGATTCTGTAGTTCCCGCCATTCTGAGCGGTGGTTTGATCGAGTGGTTCCGAGAAACGGAGAATCACATTCCGCTGAACCGTGACGCCGCTCGTGCCCAAGACCCTGGGAGGAGTGGTTTCCGGAACTATCGTGATGGTTGCTTCATCCGTGGTTTTGCTAATGCCGAGAGTCCCAATGTCTGCCCGAACTACGCTACCATTCCAATCGAGGCCGACACGGTCGATTGTCAGAGCCGCGCCGGTTGCGCCCTCGATATTGACAAAAGTTCCACCCTCTTTTCGCTGCCACTGGAAGCTGAGGAGAGAACCCTCCGGGACGATCGCTTCGGCTGATACCGTGAGAGTGGTGTGTTCAAGCGCTTCGGTGTTCGCGGGTTGTGTGGTGATGTCGAGAGTAACCCCGGAAGGAAGCGGTTCGCCCTCGCGGAGCGTCGTTGGCGGGCCGTATGGGCCAAAGGTGTTCGGATCGAAGGTCGGATCGGTGGTGATGACAAATTTGTCAAAGAATGCGCCATCTTCGCGGCTTGCCAATGAAATCGTATGCAGTCCAAGGGTGGTGATTTCGATGGTCATTGGGCTGGGGCCATCTTGCGGGTCGCTGTTCCATTGCCACACGTCTCCGTTGAACCCGGCCATACTGGCTGTGTTTCCATCCACCCGGTTCGGCGGACGCTCCCCGTCCAAATGGAGCCAGGCGGAATCGTCACTGCCACTGTCGCTGCCCGCCAAATACCAAACAATGTGAGTCCCAGTTTTGGTGAAAATAATGTCGTATTCGAGCTTCGTATTGGTCTCGGAGTCTGGCGAACCATTGGGAATCAGCATGGCAACGCCGCCTGACGGCTCCCCTCTGGAGGTGTCGGGGACCCAAAGTCCATCGAGATTTCGGTCGTAGTCTTCCGCTTCGAACACGACAAAACCATCTTCGCCCTGAAGCCAGGGGCCGAGTCCGAAAAACGATGCCTTTGTCTCCGCGGCGATAGTGTTTGCCGAGGCCGCGACGTCCTTAATATTGT
Source organism: Verrucomicrobiota bacterium (assembly GCA_027623095.1). Lineage (GTDB taxonomy): Bacteria > Verrucomicrobiota > Verrucomicrobiia > Limisphaerales > SIBE01 > JAIPJX01. Next base: position 4,436 of record JAQBVM010000200.1, on the reverse strand, counting down.
TGATGGTGATGGTGTACTCGTTGCCGATGGTCTGATCCTGAGTGGTTAGCGTTACCTTCGTTCGGTCATCCGAGAGTTTGGCTTCCGTCACTGTCAAGGTCCCACTCGCGCTAGCGATTTTGTAGTTAGAAACGGTCGCTGCAGTCGCTTCACTTACTCTTTCAGAAAAAGTCACGATCACAGCAGATTTATTGGGAACTCCGCGCGCCGCCAGAACGCTCGGGGCGGTTTTGTCGTCCGTGACGGTCACCGTTGCTTCGCCCGATTCTTTGAACGCGCCAGGAACGGCAACCAATGCACGAAATTTAGCGCCGTTGTCGGATTTGGAGAGCAGCGTCGTGAAGGTGGTTCCATTCGCTCCCGGAATGTTGACCCCGTTCTTTTGCCACTGAATGCACATCGCCGCGGCGGGGGCTGTGCTCGCCGCCACTGTAAAGACAGCAAGCGAATTCTCCTCTCCGGTGAGACTCTGGGGGCTCCCGGTGATGCTAATATCAGGCGCCTGGGAATCGTCGGCGAGAACCGACAAAAACGCCCCTGCAATTGGTTTCAAGTTTGCCGCCGGAGTTGTGTCGCCCGCCTTACGCCAAGCAACTTGGGCGAAGTCGCCGCCGGTTCCATCCTTATAGTTGACCATGATGAAATACCGTTTGCCCGCCGTCAGGGCGATAGGAAACGACGTGGTGCTATCGCCCGTGCCAGGCTCCATGAAGGCATCGCAACAATCGAATTCTTCAGCTATGATGTTCGCCTTCTGTACCGTATCGTCGGAGCTCAGCCACAGTTCGGAACCGTCGTCGCTTCGCAGAAAGAACGTGTATTCGCCGGATTCCTGAGGAGTTAAGAATCCTTCGATCCGTCCTCCAAAGTTGTCGATTGTGCCCGAAGGGAGAGCATCCTGTGTATCAAAGGATCGCAAGAATCGCACTTGGTCTGGCCGGGCCGGATAGTTGGGCTCAAAGACGAAATCGGTAGTCGAGACTCCGGGGATGCCTTCGTAAAGCGACAGCTTCAAGAAACAAGGTGTTAAAACTTCCGCGGCGGTGGTTTTTAGATGGGCCTGGCTAATGCAGAGTGCGGCGAGTATTGTGGGAATTACGTAACAACATTTTCTCATGACTAATATCTTGGGATGAGTGCTTAGGTTTTTAGGATCTGCGGATTCGGAACCGGACGAGTCAAAAGGGAGCGCGATTCCGTATTGCCAGGTTGGCAACCACCGGATGGGTAACATCCTTGGATGGGAATCACTTCGGTTTGAATTTACAAGAGAATTTAATTAATAGTTCGGTCTGATGAGACTATTTGGGCACTTTTTTCAGCTACTCTCTGGATCGCGCGCGAATCTCACCGTGCCGACCCGCCGGCGGGCGCCTATTCAGGCGATTCATTAAGCTTGACCCATTTTAATGTGCGAATCATCTTCGCTGCAAATGCATAAACCCCGGATATTGCTTGTTGATGATGAGCCGGCGATCCGTCTCCTGTTCAGAACGTTTCTGGAGAAGAACGGCTTTGAAGTGGAAGAGGCTGAAGACGGGGAGACCGCTTTTGTAAAGATTCACAAGTTCGATCCCGAAGTCATACTGCTTGATATTCTAATGCCCGAAAGAACCGGGAACGAATTGGTTGCGGAGATTAAGGAGTGGAAGCCGCACGTTGAGATCATCATGGTTACCGCGGTTGTTTCGGAGGAGATGAAAACGGAGTGTCTTTCGAAGGGAGCGTTCGATGTGCTTAATAAGCCTGTCGATTTCGATGCGATGAAAGAGACCATTCTCGCGGCGCTTGAGAGAAGAGGCGGTGGCCAAAGTTGATAGGTTCCTTTCCTCTCCCGGGTAGCACCTGCCTGCAAATTAAGAGACGACGTCAGAAGGCCCATTTCTTTGTTCATTAAATACCCCGAACTCCCTATCAATTATTCCAACAGTTTAATCAAATCCGTTGGATGTTCGATTAATTCCTTAGCCCCGTGGCGTTCCAGTTCGTTCCGGGGCCGAAATCCCCAAAGGGCTCCGACTGGCATCATCCCTGCCCTTACCGCCGTTTCCATATCGGTCGAGGTGTCGCCAACGTATAGGATTTCTACTGGATCGAGTCCCCACGCTTGAGCAATCTGATAGGCGCCCGTTGGATCAGGTTTTTTGGGTAGTTCGTCGTGTTGCCCTATTACCATATCGAATAGATCTTGCTGGAAGAAACCATTCACACACGGTTGTGCAAATGCTGTCGGTTTGTTCGTTAGTACCGCCATCTTGATCCGGCGCGCCTTAAGTTGCGCAAGAAGATTGTGAATCCCGTCGTAAGGTTTAGTCTTCACGTTCAAGTGCCGTTCGTATTGGTGGCGCATCGTCTGCATGCATTCCTCGATCGTTTCCGGATTTCGGTCGCCGTCGGGTAGCACCCTTGTCACGAGCATTTGAACGCCGTCCCCTACAAAGTAGCGATATGCCTCGGTCGGATGGGTCGGAAACCCATGATCCGCAAGCATTCCGTTCGCTGCATCTGCGAGATCTTCCAATGTATCCAAAAGGGTTCCGTCCAGGTCGAAAATAACTCCTTTGAATCGCATGTGCTGTTGTAGAAAGATTATTTCGCGCTATGAATCCCGACTTCGCGTTCGTCCGAATGCCGGAGGACACGGAGGTGATCTGATTCCTGAATCGGTGAACATTCGGAACGCGCGCTGAAAATGGCGCAATCCATCCCTAATGAAAAGCGTTTCTTTCGGTGTTCCAGAGCAATTGTCCGTGACAGTTCGCCTTGATGAACGAGAGAGTTCTGTGATTCAATGGCTCGACTATCGAGAGGCACAGCGGCGAGTATCGACTATGAATATCTGTTTAATCGGCCCTTCGGGAGCTGGAAAAGGAACCCATACAGTGCATTTGGCCGAGAAGTTTGGGCTAGTCCAGGTATCCACGGGAAACCTCCTGCGTGAGAACTTGGATAAGCGAACGGCGCTTGGAATTCTGGCTGATAAATATATGGCGCAGGGCGAGCTCGTTCCGGACGAGGTAGTCGAAGCCATGATTGAGGAGAAACTGCACAGTATCCCTGCCAAATCCGGGATCGTTTTCGACGGATTCCCTAGAACAGTGGAACAAGCGAAATTCCTGGACGCCTTGTCCAAGCGAGTTAAACGGCGTCTGGATGTCGTTGTTTCGTTCCGAATATCTGATGAAGAGGTGGTGAAACGTGTCACGGGCCGTTTGATTTGCACCAAGTGTTTGGCCCCGTTCCACAAGACCTATCGGACGTTCAACGAATGTCCATCCGGTGAATGCCGCGGAGAGCACCTGTCTCAGCGGATGGACGACACCGCCGCGATTGCCCGGAATCGGTTGAGAGTCTTTCAACGGTCCGTGGGTCCTGTCCTTCACTACTATCAGCAGAGTGGGCGGCTTGTCTTGTTGAACGCCGATGGGGATGCGGATTCGGTGGGAAGCCGCCTGAATCAGGCGATCGAGTCGGTTCGTTCTGGCAAGGGCGAGTTTGCGACCGCTGAAGACCTAAGCAAAACTGAGCGAACAATAAAATTCATCCCGCTCATTGTGAGTAGCGGGGCTAACAAAGCCGCTCTGAATCTGCTTCTATTGGGAGCTCCCGGCTGCGGGAAAGGTACTCAGGCCGACCTGTTGAGCAGACAATTCAATCTGCGGCATTTCGCTCCAGGCGACCTCTTTATTGAGCATCTGAAGAACCAGACAGAGCTCGGGTTGGTCGCCAAATCGTACATGGATCAAGGCGAGTTAGTCCCGGACGACATCACGGACACGATGATCAGCGAACGCCTTGCGCAGCCCGATACGAGCGATGGATTTATCCTCGATGGTTTTCCCCGAAATGCCCGGCAAGCGAGTGCGCTTAAAGAAATGTTGGCGGCTCTCCGACGCAAACTCTCCGGCGTGCTGCACATCAAAGTTCCGGATGACGAAATAGGCGAGCGATTGTCCGGAAGAGTGATCTGCCGGCAATGCCACACGCCGTATCATCTGAAATTCAAGCCGCCCGCACATGCGGGACTCTGCGATCTTTGCAGGAGCCCCCTGAGCCACCCTGATGATGATACACCCGAGGCGATCAGCGCGCGACTCAACACATTCCATTCGCAGACCGAACCGCTGATCGACGGGTATCGGGCCGCGGGATTGCTTGTGGAAGTGGACGGCACGGGGAGTGTGGATGCTGTTGGCAAGGCTGTTTTCGAAGCCGCGAAAAGGCTCGCGGACCCGGGACATTTTGAGAAGTTTAGGCCCCGAACCAGCCGGTAGCAATTTGGTGTTGAAACATGTTTTTCAAACTGGCGAAACACCTGGATTCGATGTCAAATGCCGGGCTGTGAAAAAAACTTACCTCCACCGCTTCTCAACCAAAACTCATGCGCGTCTCTGACTTTGATCATTTTGAGCCTGTTGCTGTCCGGTTGTGTCCGT
>JAQBVM010000199.1 GCA_027623095.1 Verrucomicrobiota bacterium | reverse complement strand
AGCTGGAAGGCCTTCTTGCGCGAGCCGACTTCCTTCGCGATGCGGTTCAGCTCGTCATCGAAGACGTCGCAGAGGCGCTTGGTGAAGATGAGCGGGAGGATGTAGTCCTTGTATTTCGGCGCGTCCTTGGCCCCGCGGATGGAGCAAGCGGCGTCCCAGATCCAAGATTCGAGGGATTTGTTGTTTTGAAGTGCCATTGGCTAGAAACTGCATTCTGAATCGAAAATGAAAATCTCTAAATCGGAGGCGAACTCGCGGCTGGACCGGGTTGCCTCAACCTTCGCGCGTCGAATGCGGAACTTTGTGGTCTGGTTCGAGGAGTTCATTGTGAGTTCAGTCTGAGCCATAACACCAATCCTAGATATGGACGTGTTTCGCCCGCCGGACCACACAGTTATTGAAACCCAGGTTTCCCACCGATTGACAGACTGTTTTTCCGAAATGAGCGCGGTTTTTGCTTAACTCGCATCCAAACGACGTCATTGGAATGGTTTGGGTACGGCTCGCCCTTGAGACCCTCAGTGCGTGTGACTGATGCGGGTAGGCAGATCGCAATCCTGGACGATACGCCATTTGGCGCGCTCGCGAATATTCCGGCGCGACGTTCTCGGCAAGCCTTGCTGAATCCAAGACTGGCGCGCACACGCGGGAAAAATATCTTTAAGAACAAGGGAGCGCTGATTCGAATCAACCTCGTTTGTCGATCAGCAGGATGGTGATGCGCAGGAAGAGACCCATTAGTCGTTCGGCGTTTTACGGTCCCTTGCTCTTGATCTTGCACAAAATCGTCATCTCAAAATTGAGTGACTGAGCAGGATCAAGAGCACGAGCAAGAAGCGGGAGGATGTCCTTGATTCTGCCGCATCGTTGTCTCTCTCGCTTCAAAACAGGCTGCTTAAGAGCCTTGCGCGGCCCAAGTGTCCAGTCTAGCCTGCGTTCAAATGCTGAATCTGCCGTTCGAACTGATGCTGGCGCTTCGTTATTTGAGCCCGAAACGCACATTCGTTTCCGTCATCACGTTAATCAGTGTTATTGGTGTCATGCTTGGAGTGGCGGTGTTGATAATCGTTATCAGCGTAATGACCGGATTCGATCATCAGCTGACCGAACGATTCCTGGGATTCAACTCGCATCTCAGAATTTCAGCTGCGGAACCTTTGAAGAATTATTCCGAGCTGATGGATCTTGTGTCGTCAAACAAACTGGTAACGGGCGTCTCCCCGTTTGTATATGGCCAGGTCTTGGCGAAAACGCAGCCGATTGTTGGCGAAGGTATCCGTTTTGCGCCTGTGATCCGGGGAATTGATGCACGGCGCGAGAGTCAGGTCAGTATTCTGCTATCCAGCATAGTGGAAGGCACGAACGACGTTCGGGGTAACGGCGTACTCGTGGGGCGTTCACTTGCGCTGAATTTAGGCTTGGGCGTCGGTGACCGGTTGGCGATCTACTCAATTCCCGAGTTGGAGCGGATGGAGAAGGAGTTTCAGCGGCCCCGAAATGCAGGCGAGGAGACTGAGGCATTTCTACCGTCAGAGTATGAAATCCGTGGTGTTTTCGATGTCGGTTACTACGAGTACAACAGCATGATTGTCGGCTGCTCTTTGGCAAACGCCCAAGACCTGAACGGTTTGGATGACTCGGTTCATGGAGTAATGGTGATGCTGACCGATCCAATGCAGGCGGACGGAGCGCGCGCCGAACTCGGTGAACTTCTCGGGCCTGCATACAGGATTACGACTTGGAAGGAAGATAACTCCGATATGCTGGATGCGCTGTTGGTGGAGAAAAACGTGATGTTTTATCTTCTCTTCTTTATCATGATTGTCGCGGCGTTCGGAATCACCAGCGCGCTGATTACCTTTGTGGTTCAGAAAACGCGGGAAATCGGGATCTTGAAAGCATTGGGCGCATCGAGCGGCCAGATCATGTGGATCTTTCTAAGTCAGAGCTTTTTTGTGGGTATTCTCGGGGTGGCCGCCGGTTATGGACTCGGGATGCTCGCTGTATCTTATCGAAACGAGTTTCTCTTCTTTCTCCGCAGCGCAACTGGATTCGAGCTTTTCCCCGAGCGAATTTACAGCTTTCGGGAATTGCCCGCCCTAATTGTTCCTTCGGACATCCTCATCATTTGCGGTGGGTCACTCATCATCTGTCTTATGGCGGGACTGTTCCCAGCTTGGAACGCAGGCCGTTTAAAACCCGTGGAAGCCCTCCGCTATGAATGATCGCAGCCAGTCAGGAACAGAGAGATCAGGAATCGCGACGAATGAATCGCACGGAACGCTTGGTTCAAACGGTGATCTCGTGACTTTTCCAGGAAAGAATGAGATTCTGCTCTCGGCCAATGGAATTCGGAAGGGCTACAAAATTGGACGGAAAGAGGTAGAGGTTCTGCGTGGAGTTCATCTCCTTGTGGAACGGGGAGAGTTTCTTGCGTTGCGAGGCGCATCAGGCGCCGGAAAGAGCACACTTCTTCACTTGCTGGGAGGCCTGGACACTCCTAACAGCGGAGAAATCTGGTTTAGGGACAGAAACTTGGCCAGTCTTTCCGCGCGCGAACTGGCTCGCTTTCGGAATGAAAAAGTGGGCTTAGTATTCCAGTCTTACCACACGCTCCCGGAATTGACCGCGCTTGAGAACGTCTGCCTCCCCGCCAGGATCGCGCGGATGAACTGTAGCCAGGCCGAGGATCTGGCGCGGGATTTACTCGAGCGCGTTGGATTGAAAGACCGGATGGACCATAAACCTGTCGAGTTGTCCGGAGGGGAACAGCAGCGAGTGGCGGTCGCTCGCGGACTTATCAACTCGCCGGAGTTGATTCTCGCCGACGAACCGACGGGAAATCTCGATTCACGCACAGGTCAAGAAATTATTGAATTGCTCTGTTCCTTGCGTGTGGAACGAAACGCGACATTGATCGTCGCGACTCACGATTCCACGATCGCAGCCCGAGCTCCGCGAATCATCGAACTTGTGGATGGCAGACTGGGCGATTCGTAAGGCTCAATTGATCGAGAGAATCGATTTCTCATTCCTTCTCGAAGTGCCGGGAGCCCTGGATCGTTAACACGCCATCCTCAACGTGGATCTTGAGATCCACTTTTCGAATCGCTGGCATTTCGACTTTGATGAGGTATCCCGAATCGTCTTCGGTGCTATCGGCCAATGGTGTCCAATCGGCGACATTCGCAAGTCCCGTGTGATGTCGTCATCGACCCCAATAATGAACCCTGCTAAATGGGTGACCCTTTTACGATCAAGCGGCCTCGGCACTCTCCAGGAAACCCTGTAGGTGTCGCATCCGAGTGGGATGTCTCAGTTTCCGCAGCGCCTTCGCTTCGATTTGCCGAATGCGTTCGCGAGTGACCTTGTACTGTTTCCCGATTTCCTCCAGCGTTCGCGCGTACCCATCCGCCAAACCGAACCGCAGCTCCAGTACTTTTCGCTCGCGCTCGCTCAGAGTGGACAAGATGGAACCCATCTGGTCTCTCAAGAAATTGTAGCTGGTCACGTTTGAAGGATCGTCCGCAGCTTTGTCCTCAAGAAAATCACCAAAGCACGCCTCGTCGCTATCACCCACCGGAGCCTGCATTGACACCGTTTGCTGCGCCATTCGAAGAATTGCGTGAACACGCTCCACCGGCATCTGCAGCTCTTCGGCAAGCTCTTCCGGCGCGGCTTCGCGCCCCAAATCCTGCAAGAACTGTTTTTGCGCGCGGCTGAGGCGGCCAATGATTTCAATCATGTGGACCGGAATTCGAATCGTCCGGGCCTGGTCGGCAATCGCGCGCGTGATCGCCTGCCGAATCCACCAAGTAGCGTAGGTAGAGAATTTATAACCCCGGCGATATTCGAATTTCTCGACGCCTTTCATCAAACCGATGTTGCCTTCCTGAATCAGGTCCAGAAAAGCCAGCCCGCGATTCGTGTATTTCTTCGCAATCGAGATCACGAGCCGCAAGTTGGCTTCGGCCATCTCAGTCTTGGCCTCCTGGGCAAGTCCGGTTGCGCGCTGGAGCTTCTTGAACGCGGCAATATAGTCACCGGCAGACATTCGGGCAAAATTTTCCAGAGCAATGATCTTTTGACGTTCAATGTCTAATGCTTCGCTCATTCGTCCGGCTCCAGACTGACGCTCAATCTCGGCAATTGCTTTAAGGCTTTGTTGAAACTTGTCGTGGATATTATCTGTAACCACCGCCATCTCCTCGATCACCTTCTGCTTGTAGAAGAATTTTGGGAAAACAGCCTGAAGTCGTTCATCGGCGCGGGTAAACTCGGAGGCGGCGTCGGATTTTTTTGTTCCTTTCGGATTTGCGCTCAAATCCGAATAGATTTCGTCCGTTTCAGTGTCAAGCCGCCGCGTGCGCTTAATAAGCTTTCGAAGGTTCTTCAAATGCTTGTCCCGGCCTGCCACCATCTTATCAACCACGACTCGATCGAATCGCTCCTTCGGCGGCTCAGAGACGAGCTTCTCCGCCAGCGCTATGTGCTCTTTACCGGTAAATCCAAACCCGTAAATAATCCCGCGGATCTCTGTTTCAGCCACTTCGATCCGCTGATAAATCGTCACTTCTTGCTCGCGTGTCAACAGGGGCACCCTTGCCATCTGCCGGAAGTACATTCGCACGGGATCGTCCAAAACCTCCAAACGTCCGTCGTCTTCCTCAACAGGCTCGGGAGCGCGTGCAGTCTCCGTTTCTGGTTGCTCGGTGACCTCAATTTCCAAATTTGCGAGCCGAGCAAGCACCTCATCCAACTCCTGAGCGCTGGTGACCGATTCGGGCAAAGTGTCGTTGATATCGTCGTACGTCAAATGCCCCTGCTCGCGAGCAATCCGAACCAACTGTTTTACCTTCTCGGCCAAATCAACGCCCGATAACGGTTCAACAGGCGCTTTCTTACCCTCGGTATCCCCTGCCGCCCTCTTAGTCTTCGAATCTTGGGGAGTTTTTTTCTCACTCTTCTTCCTGCGGCCTCTTAAACCGGAGGTGCCTCGGCGTGTGGACACGGTTCCCAACAGAGATTTGCCGGCATCCCGCGGGTTTCTGAGATCGCTCATTCTAGTTGCGGTTATTTCAGTGTTCAAAGTTACCATATTCAAGCTCGTATCAATCAATTTTCAAACATTACCGAAAGAGCCGGTAAACATCTCAAAGGCCCGCTCGATAGTCAAACATTGGAAACAAGTTTTTTTTGTAGGCGCTTGGAGTCGCTGTCCGAGCCCCAAAACTGTGCATTCACAGAAGGTTAAACTTATCAGCACAAAATCGGCTCAACCTTGAAATGTTCGATTGCATCACCTTCAATGAATGAAATGTACGATAACAAAACTCAAATGCCTCCCGAGACCGCCATCCAGGTGCGCAAGAGGAGAGAACGCTCCGGCTTGAAACTGCACGTTCCTGACCACGGGGGCAACGGAGGCAACGGAGGCAATGCGAGCGCACGCCCCGGAATGGAGAATCATGGGCCTGCTTGAATACAGTCTCCTGGCGCTGAGTTCGCTCTTCGTCATTGTGGATCCACTGGCCACCGTTCCGTTGTTTCTCGCGATGACTCCCCGCGATTCGCCGGCCACGAGGGAACGCATGGCGCGGCTTGCCTGCCTGACGGCGGGCGGCGTGCTGCTGGCTTTTGTGCTGGCGGGACCTTTTGTCTTTCGGTTGCTGGGGCTAACGCTTCCGGCCTTCCAAATCGCCGGCAGCGTGATCCTGCTTCTGGTAGCGCTCGATATGCTGCATGCCCGCCCGTCGCGGGTGCAGGTGACGCCGGAGGAAACCGATGAAGGGACTGAAAAGGAGGATGTGGCTATCACCCCGTTGGGTGTGCCCATGCTCGCCGGCCCTGGAGCCATTTCGACGACGCTGATCCTCCTCAACGAGGCTACGGGCTTTCGCCAGCAGGTAGCGCTCGTCCTAGCGGTGCTCGTCGTGTGTTTCACCAGTTACTGGATTCTGCAACTTGGCGCGCGCAGTGCCCGCTGGATCAGGCCGATCGCCCTTCGCATCCTCAGCCGCCTGATGGGTTTGCTGCTGGCTGCGATCGCGGTGCAGTTCTTCCTGAACGCACTCCAATCCCTGGGGGTACTGAACCTGGCGACCCCGGGATCACCGTGATGGCGATCTCCGAGAATCCGCCGCCGGATTCCTGCGGTATCCACCTGGTCTAGCGCCGTGTCATTCAGGTTTTCAACGACGGGTGGATCAGTGAACTGGCATCGTCGGCCACCCAGCTTGCTCGGGTACCCGTATTGTTCGGAACCTCAATTCTTCCGTTTTTCTTCCTCCAGCCGGTCCAGCAATCGGAGCAGTCCGTCCAGAATTGTCAGCGGATGCGGCGGGCAGCCGGGGATGAACAGGTCCACAGGCACTACCGCGGAGGCGCCGTGGTGATGTTGGGAATTGCCGATGAACGGGCCTCCGGCAATTGCACACGCGCCGACGGCGATGACGATTTTCGGCTCGGGCACGGCATTCCATGTTTTCTTCAACGCCAGTTCCATGTTTTTTGAAACGGGTCCGGTGATGAGCAATCCGTCGGCGTGTCGGGGCGATGCTACGAATTGTATGCCAAACCGTCCGAGATCCCAGCCAATGGTGGCGAGTACGTTTGTGTCGGCCTCGCAAGCATTGCAGCCCCCCGCGCTCACTTGGCGCAACTTCAGCGACCGCCCGAAAAGTCTGAGCAGCTTCACATCGAGCGCCGCTGCAAGCCGTATTTGTTCCTTGCCGCCGCCTAGAACAAGGTTATTACGTTGGTTGACAGCCATCCGGTGGTCGCCGGTTTGAATGATCGCGCCTTCAGGGCAGGCCTTCACGCATTCCGCGCAGAAAATGCAGCGGCCAAGGTCGAGAGTCATGAGTTTTCCCACCGGACGGGTGATGGCCTCGGTGGGACAGACGGGAACGCATGCCGAGCAACCTTCGGCGCATTTGGCCGCCTCGACTCGCAACGCGCCTCCATGGCGGTCGGGCAGAGCGGGCGCCGGCCCCTTCGGGTACGACATGGTTTCGCAGCCGCGTTTCAAGCGATGCAGTAGGGAGTCAGGAACGAACATGTTTTTCGTGCGGCGCTACAAATCGAAGCCGCAATAGCTCAGGTTAAAACTCTTGTTACAGACCGGAAAATCGGAAATTGCCTGCCTCCGCATTGCCAGGGCCAGGCCGGTCCAATTGTGAAACGAGGGATCGGTGATTTTATAACGACGCAGTCTGCCGTCGGCGCCAGTCAACGCTACGTGACACACCTCGCCACGCCAGCCTTCGACCAGAGCCACCGCGAGTGTGTCAGGCGCCACCGCGTCCAACTCGGTTCGCATTTCGCCTTCAGGGCCAGAGTCCAATTGTTCGCGCAAGAATTCGCCGGAACGTTGAATCTCCAGCCAGCGCACACGCGCGCGGGCAAAAACATCACCATCCGGCCACACAGAAACAGGGACTTGAGCGAATCGATACCAACCCGTCGGATGATCGTACCGAACATCCCGCAAGAGACCGCACGCTCGAGCCGCCGGACCGACTAATCCGATAGAGGCGGCTTGCGTAGCATGAAGACGCCCCGCGCCTTCGAAACGCTCTCGCACGGAAGCGGAATCCCACAGCCAACCGGCCGCTTGTTCCACTTCGGCGAGCGCGGGTTCGAGCCGCTCACGCACCCGCGCGAGGCGCTCCGGCTCAACATCCATCGGGCAGCCGCCCGGCCGAACCAGGCCGCGGCCAAAACGATTTCCACAAATCAGCGCGGTCAGGTTCAGAAAATCTCCGCGAATTTTTCCGCAGGCCGACGCTGTCGGGAGGAACGCCACGTCGCCGGCCAGAGCGCCTAGGTCACCGGTGTGATTCGCCAACCGTTCGAGCTCGAGCGCCAGGGATCGCAACCATTGGGCGCGCAGCGGAGCCTCTGCTCCTGCCAACGCTTCCATGACGCTGGCATAAGCCGTGACATGCGCAACGGTCGAGTCGCCGGACGCAGTCTCCATCTGATAAACCGTCGCGCGATGCGGGCCACCAGCCACCGCCTCTTCAATCCCGCGGTGCTGGTAACCCAGAGCGATTTCAAGATGCAGCACGTCCTCTCCGGCGCATTGAAAGCGGAAATGTCCCGGCTCAATGATACCCGCATGCACCGGTCCCACGGCCACTTCGTGAACCTCAAGCCCGTCCACTCGGAAGAAATCGCACACTCCGGGACCCTTCCCATGATCCTTGCGCACCGGTTTCAACCACGGATGATCTTTGGGAACAAGCCCATGCTGTTCCCACACCTCGCGTTCGAACAAATGCGCCTGCTCATGTGTTGTGGTCAATGCCGGATAGGATCCCGAGAATGGAACACTGCGTCCAACCGCCAGCGTGTTGTCCGCATCAAAAGCGATCACGGCCACCAACCGGACACCATCACCCTCGGGCACGCCAAAAAAGCTGGTCAAACGGCCGCCTCGGTCGATCTCAGCCCCGGTGGCCCCCACGAAATCGTCCACAGACCACGCTGGCAAGTCCGTCCAGGCAAGCGCGTCGCCGTTACTGAGCAAAGCAAACGAGTCCATCGCGTTCATTTCACGGGAGAAAGTTGCTCGACGGCCGCCGTCCACGCCTCGCGCAAAACCTCCGGGGTGGCCAGGCCGAGCCAAAGCGAGACCATCAGCAAAAGGAACGGAGGCGCCACCACCCCGAGGGTTTCCTTGAGTCGCGGATCAGCTCCCGACGCAGGATTCCGCGGGCGTCCATACACGATGCTGAACACGACGCGGGTCAAACCGAAAAACGCAAGCAACAGGCAGGCGAGGAAGAAAGCCGCCGCGCCGCCGTGTCCAACTGCAAACGCGGTCCTGATAATCAGAATTTCGCTGAAAAACGGACCAAACGGCGGACACGCCGTCACGGCGAAGAGCCCCGCCACAAACAGCGCCGCCGATTGCGGTGTGACGCGCGACATCCCGCTAACTTCGTCCATGGTCCGCGCGCCCGCCGCGCGCCGGATGTTTCCCGCGCTCAGAAAGAGAGACCCCTTGGTCACGCTGTTGTTCCAGACATGAAACAGCGCCGCCCACAAGCCCGCGCCCCCAAGCGCCGCGCCGAGACTCAGGATGCCCATGTGCTCGACACTCGAATACGCGAGCATCCGTTTGAAGTCGCGCGTGGACAAGAGGAACAGTGCCGCCACAAGCATTGAAAATAAACCGATCGCCGTAAGTGTGCGGCTGCTGATCGCGCCTTCCCCAGCCGCATCGACAACCGACCGCACGCGCAACACGGCGGTGAAGGCCACGGTGGTCACGCCTCCAGCCAGCATCGCTCCGACAATTCCTGGTGCCTCGCCGTATGCGTCGGGTTTCCACGTATGCATCGGCGCCAGACCCATCTTCGTGCCATATCCAACAAGCAGCAGAACCCAGGAAATTAGCACCCATGGGCGCGAAAGGCCGGCGCCCTGCGCTGTCAACGAGGCGAACGTCAGATCCCCCATGCCACCTCCGTGAAGGGATGCGTACCCGAGGCAGAACGATCCAAGCAATGACAGCGCGATGCCGGTGCCCCCAACGAGCAGATACTTCCAGGTCGCCTCATACGCGCGTGGCGTGTTGTTAAAATGCAGCATTGGCACCGAAGAGAGCGTCACCGCCTCGGTGGCAATCCAGAGCAACCCCAGATGCCGCGCCATGTGAGCGGCGCTCATCAAACCTAGCGCCGCAAGCAGTCCGGCTACAAAAACACGGTTTGGCCGTTCGGCGCGAATCCCCAGATATGGAACCGCATAGGCCGCGCAGAAAAGAAACAAGAGCGACACAGCCGGCAGTACCGCCCGCGCCAGCGGATCAAACCCGATCCAGGCGTGCAACGGGTCCACCGGCGGTCGAAACAACAACCAAAACGCCAGACCGGCATGCGCAAGCCCGGTGGCAGGCAGGAACCATCGACGGGTGTGCTCCCGCGGCCAGATTGCCGCCGCCAGCGCCGCGCCGAGCGGGATCAGTATTAAAAGCAGCTCTCTCATTCTCGGAGCGTCGTTAGTTTACGGGTATCGAGAGTGTCGAACGCGCGTTGAATCCGGTCCACGATGATGCCGATCACAAATACCGCCACTGTGAGATCCAGGAGGATGCCACCCTCCACCATCAAGGGCGTGGAATTCAGCAGCAGCAGACCAAAAAGATAGATTCCGTTTTCCAGCACCAGATAACCGCACACCTGGGAGATGGCTTTCGACCGTCCGATCAGCAGCAGCATCCCGGTGAACACGGACGCAAGCGCGCCCGCCACGAGCAGCGACTCGCGATGCTCCGGCAACAATGGCAGGCGGTGCGAAAGCACCACGGCGAGGATGGTTCCCGCGGCGCCAAGCAACAAAGATGGCAAGAAACCGATGAGCGGATCGACGTCGCGATCAATGTTTGCGGAGCGTATTGCCCGGCGCAGCAAAGCGGGAATCACAACTCCCTTCAAACCCACCGTCGCGACCGCGAGCAACACGACCAGCAAGCGAATCTCATGTTCCATCACAAGCGGCATAATGCCGAGAATCACGCCCTGTAGCGCAGCGATGCGAATCAATGACGGCAGCCGGCTTGTGCCCAACGCGACGAGATTTAGGCCCATCGCCAGTCCAATCAACAGATTCAGCCTTTCCATTACGCCAGCCCTCCTTTCCACGCCAGCAGCAGTGCGAACAAACAGAACAAGAACGCCGTCGTCAAGAGCAGCGGCACTCGCTTGAAGGCATAACGCGCAAGCAATGATTCCACCATTCCGACCGCCGCGGCCACCGCCAGCACGCCACCCACCAATGCACCGGCCGCCGCAGCCTGTGACAGCTCACCCAACGGAAGAACTGCCTCCACCAGCAGCACGGAGAATAGCAGCAGCTTCATGCCGGCGCCATGCAACACCACAGCGAACAGCGGACCACTGTGATCGAGCACCATCACCTCATGAACCATTGTCAACTCGAGGTGCGTGGTCGGGTCGTCGAACGGCACCCGGCAGTTCTCCGCCAGCAGCAAGGTGAAAAGGCCCGCCGCCAATAGAGCCGCGCCTGTCCAGGCCGGCGGCGCAAGCATAGAACCCATTGAAATCGTCCCGCTTCGCACGCTCAACGCCAGCGCCGCGGTGATCAACGCCGCCTCCGCCAGCACAGCGTAACTCACCTCTCTCGCCGCGCCCATGCCTTCGAACGCCGACCCCGTTTCCATCGCCGCCCATGCAGTGCAGAACCGCGCCAGTGCGAGCAAATACACCATCAGAATCACGTCACCGCGAAAACTCAGCGCGGCGCCAAGCGGCAAAATCGGCACCAGCAACGCCGCCGCCAGCACCGCCACCCACGCGACAGCCGGCCCAGCCACAAAACCCGGGGATGCCAGCGTGCTTACCACGACTCCCTTCCGCCACAACCGCGCGAGATCGCAGTACAGCTGCAGCACCGGAGGACCTCGGCGTCCGGCCACCCGGGCCTTTACCCTGTTAATGATGCCTGGCAGCAGCGGCGCGAGCAGCAGCCATGCCGAGAGCCGCACAAGAAATTCCACAATCCCAAGTAAGCGCCCGCCGCATCCCGTTTGATCGGACGCGAACCCAGAGACCGAAGGCCGCCATAGCGCCCGCCACCGCTAACAATACTTGCAGGCCCGCCAGGCCATCTACGGGAGAAGGCGTGTCACTACCGTTCCAAGCCGGATACCACGCTGCCAGCGGTCTCGTGAGAAGAGGCCACACAACCACCAATCCCAGAGCGAGAAAAACGCACAGACCCGCCAGAGCGAGCATCGGCGCGCGCATCCACGGACCGCACTCATGCGCTTGGGCCGCCGCTTTTGTGCGAGGCGCGCCCAAGAACACGACCGCCGACGCTTTCACGAACGCCGCAAGACACAGCGCGCCAGTTACTCCCAGCGCGATCGCAGCCGGAAGCATCACGGCGCCGCCCGGCGTGTGACCCGCCGCCGCGTCGAAAAGCCCGAGATACATCAGCCATTCGCTGACGAACCCGTTCAACGGCGGCAGCCCCGAAATTGCCGCGGCACCGAACGTGAACAGTCCGGCCGTCCAAGGCATCGCACGCCATAGTCCGCCCATCCGGCTCATCTCGCGCGTGCCCGTCGCATGCACGACCGAACCGGCGCCAAGGAACAATAGCGGTTTGAATAACCCGTGATTCCAAACGTGCAAAAAGGCTCCCGCCATCGCCATACATCCCCACGCGGCGTCCCTGTCAGCGATGCCAAGCAGTCCCGCGCCAACGCCGATTAAGATCAAACCCATATTCTCCACGGAACAGTATGCAAGCAGGCGTTTCAGATCGGTCTGCGCGAGAGCAAACGCCGCTCCCAACACCGCGCTGACAGCGCCGACAGCCAGCACCACCCAACCCGCGCCTCTTGGCAACGGCAGCCAAAACGAGAACCGCACGATCCCGTAAAGCCCCATTTTGATCGCCACACCGGACAGGATTGCCGAAACATGACTAGGCGCGCTGGAATGCGCCGACGGCAGCCATACGTGCAGTGGGAATATTCCCGCCTTCACCCCAAATCCGAACAACGCCACCCAGAACAACGGTGCCAGCCCAGGCTGATCTCCCATGGGCCCAAGATCCCAACCTCCTGTCCGCGCGGCCAGAAGGGAGAAAAACCCAACCAACCCAAGCGTCCCCGTGTGCGATGCCGCGAGGTAAAGCCATCCCGCGGCAAGCGTTTCGCGCCGCTCACGTTCGAGTGTGATCAAAAAATACGCCGACAACGCGAAAGCCTCCCAAGCGATGAGAAAATGCAGGCCGTTCGAGCACAGAAGCACCAATCCCATGCCCAGGACCAAAAGGCTCCACCACATCCGGCCTCTCCCGGCCGAATCAGGCCGTTGAACGTCGGCCCAGTACTCTCGGGAATACACCGCCCCGGCGCCACCCACCACCCCCACGAGGGCAAGAAACCAAGCACTCACGCCATCAAAGCGCAAATGCAGCAGCTCACCCCCGAGCGTGAAGCCGCTTCGCCATTCCCAGTCCGGACCTCCACCCAACGCTACAAACGCCGCCGCAAGAAATACGGATGCACCCGCCAGCGTCAGCGCAAGCCACACGCGTGGCAATCGGCACCCGGACATGGCAGCCGCAACCAGAAACAAAATCGCGATTGAAAGAAGGCCACCCATAGCTATGCAACTCGCTCGCTATTCGAATTCGCGGCCTTCGAGTCAGCGGCCTGAAATGCCTGAAGAATCTCATTGTCCGGCGCATCCCGATCCATCAAATCTTTCAGCGGGCCCTTCGTCAGCAAATGGCTTAACCGCCCCAGCATTTGGAGATGGGCGCGAGGGAACGGAGGTACGAAGAAGATTAGCCTTGTCACCGGCACTCCGTCTGATGGAGGTTCCGCAAGCGGCGACTGTTCATCCAGCCGAAGCATCACGATCACACCCGCGTCGCGCCCCAGCGTCACCCGCGTGTTGAAATGCGGCAGAGCCCAACCACCACCCACCGGCGCCCAATTGATGGTGTCTTTGGCGCCCAAACGACGATCCAGAAGCGTCCTCACCGCTTGAGGAACCCCCGCAAGGTGACCGATTGCCTTTCGAAACACTTCGACGGCACGAGGACCTGCCACGCCTCGCCAAATGCCGCCAGCTCTCAGCATACTCTCCAGGCAAAGCGCTCCCGCGAACGACTTGTCCAGTGGAGCAAGAAAGCCTGCTTTCGCGGTCAGTCCGTGCGAGTCCGCCCAGTGCGCAACGCAAGCGCGGTCGAACAAAAGCCGCCCGGTCTGGCGTATGGGGCAACCCGTCGTTCCGAATCCAGTCCGCCACAACTCTTTCGGAGACGCCGAACGACTCGGCCATTCTATGATCACGAAACTCAGTTGGATTTGAGATTTTGGATGAAGTTTTTGATGGAGGTTGGGCCGGAAA
>JAQBVM010000198.1 GCA_027623095.1 Verrucomicrobiota bacterium | reverse complement strand
CGTTAATAGACGAAGCCCTGGTCTCCATTGCCTTTCGGCGTTCAGCGTTCTCCCGACAAAATGAAAACTACCAGAAATGACACGGTCAATTTCCAGGTCTCCATTGCCTTTCGGCGTTCAGCGTTCTCCCGACCATACGAAAAAATGAACGACCCGATAAACGCTATTGAGGTCTCCATTGCCTTTCGGCGTTCACCGTTCTGATCACGAAAGTGAGCACAAAGCACTACAATAAATGGGTCAGGCGGTCTCCATTGCCTTTCGGCGTTCACCGTTCTGATCACGACGAAGCGGAGGACTTCGTTGACTTGGAGCGCGAGGGTCTCCATTGCCTTTCGGCGTTCACCGTTCTGATCACACCCTATTTGTATCTTGTTGAGCGTCAAGACGGATAACACCTCGCAGGTCAGGACCGCAAATTGAGATTGGCAGATTGAATGCTCTGAAGGTTCTCCAAATCGCTTCTCCTAGATTTATCCGGTTCAAATCGAACGATTTAAGGTTTAGGTCGGGAGCCTCCATAAAACAAGCGCCGTTAGGTCCCGACCTAGGTCTTTGAACTGAGCAAGAGAGTCTGTTCACACGAGATAGCATACCACCTTTTCGCAACACACCATTGAACCGGCAGTTAGAGTCTCTTTGGCAGAACGAGCATCAATCTTGTAGGCCACCAAGCGGTCTTCTTTTTCATCGATCACGTCCAGGAGTTTCAGCCAGAAATCAGTGAATTCATCCTCGTCGAGAAAACACTCGAAGACCGAGTATTGAACCCGCACACCGTAATTCTCACAAATCTTCGCTACTCTCGCGAGTCGCTTGGCCTCCGCGATATCGTAGGCGACAAGGCTCAGCATTTTCTTTGCGCCGGGCGGCGATTTTTCATAAGGCACTTGGGCGAAAGCTTCGAACCACCACAGGGACATTTGTGATTTATGATTTATGATTTATAAATTCCCCTTTCAGTTCATCAGGAACGGTTCAAACTTCTCCGGAGCTTCCAATCCGGATTTGAACATCACCGCCTGATCTTCCAATTGCTGCCGCAACGTGGTGCGGTGCCCAGCGCTCTCGCTGAGGAACTGACGTTCCATCCGGCGCTCATACTGGAGAAAGAATTTCTTCCGTCCTTCCTCATTCAGATAAACGCCGCCATTTTTCGGTTCGAAATGTTTTCCGTTGAGAATTTGATGGGAGAACAGATCCAATGCCAGCGCCTCGACGAACACCGGACGGAACGGCTCGATCAAGTCCAGCGCCAGCGACCACCGGCCATCCTCGGTCGCATGAAGCAGCCCCAGCGCGGGATCGAGTCCGTGGGCATGAATGAAGGCCACCGCTTCATTGTAGAGCAGCGTCGAACCAAAGCTGATGCAGGCATTGACCGGGTTCAGGGGTGGGCGGGTCGAACGGCGCTCGAAAGGAAACTCCTCGGGAAGAAATCCAGACCAAGCATGGAAGTAGCGAGCCGTGGACGCGCCTTCGTAGCCGCGCAGTTCATCGATCGTCCGGCTTTGTTTAAGCGAACTGAAAATCGAGTCGAGCCACTGGAGAGTATTTTTGATTTCCGAATTCTGAATTCTGATTTCGGAAGGATTTGCGGGCGGGGCGGATTGGTCCGGGCTCGCGCCCGCCGGCGCTGCCTTCAATTCAGAATTCATAACTCCTAAATCAGAATTCCTGGAGGCGGCGAGCCTCTGGATCACCCGGCGTTGGTTATAGATCTTCGCGGTAATGATACGCCCGGACATTTCCAGGGCAAACGCGGAATCGAGCGTCCTCCGATACTGGCTCAAGCGGCAGAGGCCATGGTGATTTTGCGCGGGAAGAAAGCTGCCGAGGAATGTGCCGCTCCAGGAAAAAACCTGCACGGGCACGGCGTCGCGCAAGACCGCCGCGAGGGCCGGAGTCGTGAGATGGACCGATTCGCTGATGATGAGGCGATCCAAATCCCGCAGTGGGATTTCGCGGAGAACCTCGTCGCGATCGGTTTGTTCGTTCCGTCCGCAGACTTGGAGGCGTTCACCGATGAGATGAACGCGGACATCGGATTGATTAATGACGGCGGTGGGCATGGAACGGGGATTTATGAATTATGAGTTATGAATTATGAGTTCGGATTTGCTGTTAGCGGGTTCGGTTGTATCGGGCTCGCGATTCACATTGACACTGTAGCTCGATTGCCGGACGGCGCGCTCAATTCGACGTTCCGGTACGTCCGGAAAGATTATCCGCAAATCCGATGGAATGCCGCAGAGCGCATGAGACCGGTTCAGCGCGCTCTGGGTCCAGGAACTGATTTCCTTTCATGGTGGGGCGACACTCTGTGGAGCCCTGATTTTGCATCGAGCGCTGGAGAAAGTCAGGGCTCGACAGAGTCTCGCCCCACCGGAGTTCATCGAGAGCGGACTGTCTTGCGGCAATGGAGGCCCGCAAGCCTATCGGATCGCCTTGACGCGCAAGCCGAACGCACCGCGCTGAGGGAGTAGATATGGTTCGAAGCGGCCCAGTCCGGCTGATCGAAACTTCCTTCGCGCCGCGCTGATTTGTTTGCGGAGGTCTTCCTCTGACGGGGACTTCCATGTCTCGAAAACATCCCTCTGCCGAGTGAACGGGGCGAAGCGTTTGCCCCAAACCGCCAGCCAGCCCGCGAACTCATCCACCGCGTCTTTCTGCTGGCGATACGGCGGCGCGCCCTCGCGGCAACGTTCCATCAGGAATGAGAACAGCGCGAATTCCCGCGAGGCGAGCACCACGCGCACGCCGTTCACGCGGAGGCTCAAATCCGCGTCGTCCACCGAGACCTCCGGTGGGCCGCTAATCTCTTCGATCCGCTCGGAATAGCTCCGCACCAGAGAACTGAAGGCGCCGGGGTAACGGCCGAGTTGTTTTGGAAACAGTTCCCGGAGCCGGACGAATGGCACATCCGCCAACCACAGCTTCGCGGCGCTGCTCTCAAAGACCGCGCCCGATCGGGGATTCTGGTGCAAGGTCTCAGGGTGTACCGGAAAATAGAAGCGAGGCGACAGGCCCGGGTCCTCGAACGGCTCGTTCACCAGGACGTGTGTGAGGCGATCTTGGGGGCGACCGAGCAACGTCATCGCGGCATAAAGGAGCGCCCCCATCGTCTTGCGCCCGCCTGCCAGCGAAGCGATCACCCGGGTGTCGGCGTTTTCGGTTAACTTCCGGAGTTCCTCGAGAATGAAATCCGCCGCCACTTCGTTGTCCGCCGGAGTTCGGATATCTTCCAGGAAGAAACTCCTGCCCTGCGTGGGGTCCCTCTGAGCGATCACCTGCACCGTATCCAAATTAAGACGGGAATCGTGTTCAAAACCCGGACCGAGCATGGCTTTCCTGAGAGCCTGCCAGACACTCAAGTTTCCGTATTCCGGGGAAGATCGGAACAGTTCGTCGTCAATACGGGCCTTTCCCGGGAGCGTTGTGATGCCTACCACACGATTAGGTATGATCGGCTCGATGCCGCGCGCGGGATGGGCCAGCGCCCAGACGGTTTCGGTGAGTATGGCCGGTGACATTCCTGTGACCGCAAGCAGGATGGTGTCACTTTGGGGCATTCTCCCATCTGAACATGGAGGCAGATCGGAGGCGCCGTGGATCACGGATGGTGTTTTCGTCGTTTTTTTTGCTTCCTTCATAGATACGCGAATGTCCTTTAGTATTTACCCAAGCCGAATTGAGCTTCATTCCGGCGCATTAGCCGCCCCTCCATGAACCCGAAGGTAGGGCTCGTCGCTCCGCGCGAGCCGCGAACTGCGTTTCCGAAACTGTGTTCGCGACACCCGCAGGGACTGCGGGTGCCACCCCAGGTTCGTGGGCACCGAGTGCGCTCAAAACAGGGTCGGGGCTACCCATGAACCAACCCACCCCTGCACCCCTCCCAGGAGGGGAACTGAAAGCGTCGCCTGCAACGAAGCTCCCCTCCTCGGAGGGGCTGGGGGTGGGTTCATGGACACACGCGCGTTTTCAAGAATGTCAGAGCTACCCATGAACCTGGTGGGGCGACACTCTGTGGAGCCGTGACTTCCCCTTGCGGTATCCAGTCGGTCCAAACACGGCAGGGTGGAAACGCGATGTGTTCGGCATTTCACGGTGATTCCATTGCGCGGTTATCTTCGGATGGATCGCTTCAAGGTTGAATCAGGGCTCCACAGAGTGTCGCCCCACCCATCAAAGCTTCAAGGTCCCGATTCGCATTCATCTCGTGAAGGTTTTCGCTACCCATGAACCTGCTGACCCATTTGGTGGGGCGGCGTTGCCGCGTCGCCCTGATATTAGGGCTGCGCAGCAGCGCAGCCCCACCATGAGAGGAAATGGGTTCCTGGACCCAAAACGCGTCAACATTCTTTGAAGCGGAAGCTACCGATGAACCAACCCACCCCTGCACCCCTCCCAGGAGGGGAACTGAAATCGCCGCCTGCAACGAAGCTCCCCTCCTCGGAGGGGCCGGGGGTGGGTTTATGGGCACCGAGCGCGCTCAAATCAGGGTCGGACCTACCCATGAACCTGGAGGTAGGGCTCGTCACTCCGTGCGAGCCGCGAACTGGGTTTCCAAAACTGTAAAGCGGTCGTCCATTGGGGCGCTGGTCAACAGAAAAAACGTTGTCCGTCCCTCTTTATTCTCTCGCTACCGGTTCTTGCTTCGGCCTCGAAAGCGCGTTTGCGGATGACGGGACCACGGGACAATGGGACCACGGGACCATGGGACCACTGACTGGAAGACAGAGGACAAAGGTCGGTGGGCGGAGCTCAGTCAGTAATCAGAGGGAAGGGGCAGTAGCACGCAGTTAAATCGTTAAATGGGTTACAAGAGGTCGCGGCAAGACGAACGCTGAACTTTGAACGTCCCAGAGCTCGGCAGTCAGCGGTGAGTTATCAGTAAATCAGTGAGTCGGGCCGACAGTCCGGAGGTTGGGTCTTCGCGAAACCAAGGACCAGGCGATCCTCGAACTTTGAACGAAGGCATCGGCGGGCAGATCAGGGTTGGAGGTCCGCCGTCGGAACTCATGCGGTGGGCGGCAGAGTTGTGTGGCGCGTGTTCTGCGCAGCAGTCCATCGCCGGTACTTCAGCCGAACCATTCGTTCCAGCATCTCGACGGATATTCCTTGGCCCTCCGCTGTCTGAGTCACCAGAGCGAGGTAGCGAGTTTTCGCCTGAACCGATTCTTCTCCGGTCGCCTGAAGGGCCTCGTCCAAGGCATGGACCAGCGCCTCAAGCTCGGGGTTCATCAGGGAAAGTTTGCCCGATCAGCTTCTCCAACTGCTCCGTCTCCTCAGGAGAGGGTGGATTATACAGCAATTGCCACGTTTCTTCCATTTTCCAAGCCGCGGCATCGAGCCGCTGCCGCAACGAAGGATTCGGAAATTCCGGATCCGAAGCCACGGTGCGCAATGCTTCGGCAGTTCGTAAGAGCCACTTCAACTCGTACCGATGTTCTTCAAACTGGCTCCCAGCAGGGGTGGCCAGGATAATCTCGTGATACTGCCGACGGGTCAATCGATCGCAACGTTCGCAAAATTCTCGAATGTGACGAACGGCTGCCCCTTCGTGCGTTGCTTCGCTGACAGTCATAGTTTGACTATTACACGCATTCAATCAACAAACAAGCCCACGCACCGATGTCGCCGCTGGCGACAGTTTTCACGAATAGGGGTCGGTCCTCACAATTGAGAATCGGATCGGGATCGGGTTGAAGCTGCAGAGTATGCCGAGACCAAAGCGCGTAGAATTTCCCGGAGCCATTTGCCATGTGATGAACCGCGAAGACCGTCGCGAGGCGATTTTTGCGGACGACATCGATCGAAAGCGCTTTCTCGAGACTTTCGGCGAGGCTTGAGAGAAGACCGCCTGGCATATCCACGCGTTTTGCCTGATGGACAACCACTTTCACATTGTCGTCGAGACGCCACGAGGGAATCTCGTTGCGGGGATGAAATGGTTTCTTAAAGGGGTCAGTCCCGGCTATTGACACTTTGCGTTGCACGGTTCGCTCCGCGCAGCGCCGCGCAAGTTTGCAGAGGGCAGATTTGAGATTTTAGACATCGTCCCTGGCCGCAAAAGGCGCTGATGACGACTTTATCGTGTTTGTTCATGTCCAAGTGAGAAGTCTCAGTGGCCAGTTTCCAGTTGTCAGTAGGCGGTCATCACAATCGCCAAGTCAGTGGTCCTCTTCAGATTCAAGAGGCGGCTCCAGCGTCCTGCGATTGAGTTCGCTTGGCCGACTCCAAATCCTCAATCCGCGTAATATGGATAATTGCGCATTCAGCAAAGAATTCGGCCAATCCACTCGGGTCCAAATCCATGCCAATTTCGACTGCATTGCGCTTCACGAAAGCCATGTCGTGATTCGTAACTTCATAGGATTTCCCATCCGACATGCAAATCCGGAACGGTTTGAACGGATGGGCATTCATCCTTTGTTTAAGCTGTTGGGCGGTAAACATAATCCGTAAAGGGGTCGCCCATTGGGGCGCTGGTCAATAGAAAAAACGTTGTCCGTCCCGTTTTTTTTCTCTTCCTTCCGGTTCTTGCTTCGGCCTCGAAAGTGCGTTTGCGGATCGGATCGCAGGACTACGGGACTACAGGACTACGGGACGACGGGACCAGGGAATGAAAGACCGTGAGACCGTGAGACTTTGAGAGCGTGAGAGGATGTCAATAAAGGTGTTCCTACTTTTGACAACAACTGCGATTCTTGTTCGAAAACATCGTCCAGCATCAAGCGTCCAAGGCCGAGGATCGAGTGGCATTCTGTCTTTTCGCGATAGGAACTGAACGCTCGTTTCTCAACTTTCCAAAAAGGGTCGCTATTGACAGCAGTTGATGTTGATGAGGAACAGCCCTTTTTGAGTCACAGTTTTGCCGCGTGGGAAGCACTGGATATCTTTCTGGAAGATCTTCGGCTTCGCGGATTATTCGTCCGGCATTCCCCAATTGCCGCTGGCAATGAGACGCTTCTTGGTGGCCGCATCGATCGGCTCGGCACCCTGGTCTTTGAGCCATTGAATGAGCTCTCGCCCCCTCAATTCAGGTCTTTTCGAATCGATCTTTGGTAAGGGAGGAATACCAGTCATTCGGCTAGTTCTTTTCGTAGCCTTGGATGTACTTCTCATAGTTCACTCTGAAATCTGCTATTGCATCCTGCATCACTTTGCCCAACGCCATACTAAAGAACCACTCTTTACAAATCAACCCACTGCGTTTCCCCAAAAGGTCACGATGAGGTGCTCCATGCGCAGTGTCGTAGCGGGCTACATTGATTTCCTTTTCGTTTTCAATTCTCATCAACCGAACAACAAACGAAACGACTCGCCCTCGAACCATAACAAAATCCACGACGATATATGTGGTGTCGTCGATCCAAATTCGAAAGTCTTTTGAGGGCATTTTATGAGCACAAGGTCGTTTACCGAAAGGGGGTAGAGTTGACTTCCGGCATTTCTCCTATTCTCGCTGAATTAAAAAAGGGGTTCCTACTACTTCTGACAACTTGAAAAGGGGTCAGAGATGACTTATGGCATAAATCCCCGACGCATTGACTACGATGCATAGAAGGACAACGGGACAACGGGACAACGGGACAACAGGACCACGGGACTACGGGACTACGGGACAACAGGACCACAGGACTACGGACCGGAGGTCGGAAGTCAACCTCCTTTGCCGAGGGTCCAGGGTCGAGACCGCTTGAGCGGAGGCAGGAGTCCAGAGACGGGAAACCAACTCTGTGCCTATCAGTAAATGTCCCTTCTGTGGCCAATCGCGCTGATCTTCACGATCTTATTCCCGGCATCTAGCACATAGAGGATCCGATAATCTCCCACGCGCAATCGAAATTCTTCCCGCCCTCTAAGCCGCTTGCTCGCCGCCGGAACTGGTTCGGTTTCAAGCCTTCGAATTGCCCGTCCGACTCGCACCTGACCCTCGCTTGATAGACTTGACAACTCCTTCTCGGCAGACCGGAAAAACACGACGCGCCACTTCATTCATTGATTCCTAGATCGTTGAATACGTTGTCGATCGGTCGAGTCGGTTCAGTGCGACGCGCCTCGATCGTAAGCAGATCGGCTAAATCCTCTCGCCAAGCTTCGTTTTCCAACAGAGTCGCAAACACCTCATCCCGCTCATCTTGGGACATCGACTGGATTTGTTTGATTACTTCCGCAGCGCTCATAAACATAATGCAAAAAGGAGATGACTTATGGCACAAATCCCCGACGCGTTGAGTTACGATACAAGTAAGGACTACGGGACCACTGACAACAGGACTATGGGACCGGAGCGGCGGAAGGACTGAGCGACGGAGCCGCGGGAGTCATAGAGTGAATTTGTCGGCTTTGATCATCATGTTTCCCAGCGCCAAAGACCGGGGACCACAGGACAACGGGACCACGGGACCACGGGACCTCAGAAATGTTCATGTTGAAATGGATCGTCCGAAAATCAGAGCAACGGCGTGTAATCCGCATTCAGGTCCGTAGTCCTGTGGTCCAGCGGGAATTTTCAAAAGAACGCACTGTTGTCCCGCGGTCCGCATTCGGGGTCAAACATTTGCGGCCAATTCCAAATACCGTTCCCGAGATCGTAAACGCAACCAGACGGACCACAGGATCTCTTCTCAAAGTTTCGGCCATTCCTGCCGCTTTTTCATTTTCCGGAATTCCTTGTAATCATCATAGAGTAGATTCAGCACTTCGTGTCGGGACGGTTTTGATGCGCAGCGAGCCAGCGCTTGAGCGATAAGTTCATCCAGTTTTCGCCGCAACTCCGGCTTCTCGTGAGGGGCACACGTTTCCAGATCGTAGCGGGCTTCGTGTATCGCCTCAATCAGTGGGCTTCGCGACATCAGGGAAAATCTCTTTCATCATTTGCTCCCGCTCCCCTTTGGGCATCGGCTCATGCCAGCCTCGATAGGTGTCGCGCAACGTCTCGACTTCCACCGCAACGGCCTCGGGTGCAATCCCTTCGTTGTTTTCCGGCCAGCCAACCTGCCGAATCAGAGAATGCAAATGTTCTCCATCAACAATCAGGCGCTGAAGCAAACTTTTGTGGATGGTTAGGTCTTCGTCGGACGGTTCACGGTGGAACATTCGTTCGTCTTCCTGTTTTCGGAAGAGTTGCACTTTTCTGAACCAGTCAGTCACTTCCCCGAAGATTCGTTGCTGCGGGTCGTCACCTAGAATCAGGTGCTTGGCCGGACTCCATTGAGCTTCCAATGCTGTCATACGATGAACACTAGACGACCTACGTCAGATGGCAAGGCGAGACGGGCAACCCACTCTTAGCGAGATTGGGGTCCCACTTCATACGGATGCAATGAATCACAATGATTCAGAAAATTTGGGGCCGGGTCTAAACATTCAACACTCAGCACGCCTGTCACGTTCATAGGGACGTCAAAGGGGTCAACCCATAGATTGGTTCGTTATTGACGCCGTGTTCGTTCCTCCCGCACCGATGATCGCCTCGGCATTCGGTTTTGGATTCGCCTTCATCCAGCGGTGCAGACTGCTGTTGGCACCCTTGGACGTCCCCAGCCGCACACGCGCCGCAATCCGATTCAGCAGCATCGTCGTCTCCCGCCTCAGTCGGGCTGCTATCGCCAACTTGCCCGCCGCACGCTTGGGTTGGCCGATCAAATCCGACTCCGTCCAGCCCAGGCGCTGGAAAGGGGTCGGTTCTTGGTATTGACAATATGGGCAGCGCACCTAGAGAATCCCGCCGAAACCCTTATGCCGAGGTCTTTGCGTATAGAGTTTCAGAGCACCGACCAACGAAGATCGGTCAAAAACTCTTTTTTAATCCCGCCTGTTTAAGCACAGCGTTCGCAGTATGCCGCGACCTGATTGAGTGATCCACGACAAAGCGCACATCGGTGATTGGACTGTGCCAGATTTCATGATCGCCCTTCCCCTGTCGCTCGAACCGACAGCCTGCTTTGAGCAGGTGCCTTTTCAGGACTTTTGAATAATCGGACATCAAGCCTCGGCACGATGCGCAACTTCAAAGCGTCGAGTAAACAACTCGAAAGTTATTTCCCGTTCGCCGTTCGATGCATTGGCTTCAAGAAGTTCGGGGATCATAACTTTCAGCTTTTCAACAAGGCCTTCCGTAGTTTCTCCTTCGGTTGCTAGACCGGGCACATCATCGCTCGTGGCGACCCACACCTGCGCTTCACCGTCCCATTCTGCCCGCACAAAAAAGGGTTTCGAGTCAGTTTTCATATAGCGATCTCACTGTTTGTAAAGGGTGAAAACCGGATGTATTTAACCGCAGATGAGCGCAGAATGACGCAGATTCAAATATTCCCCAAAATCATCCGTAAAGGTGTCAGTTCCCACCTTTGACTACTTGAGTTGGGGCGGGCGGACTACAGGACCACAGGACCACAGGACTACGGGACTACGGGACTACGGGACTACGGACTACAGGACTACAGGACTACGGGACTACAGGACTACGGACTACAGACCACAACTCGGATGTCGGAGGTCGGTGCATCGGTTTTGTCTCCAAGGTTATGGAGGACTGCGTCTAATCCAGTTCTGGTCTTCGCTGAATCCAGTCGAGAGGCCAGGATTACAGATTTCTCCACTCCTGGTCCGAAATCTCAGCCTCCTTCAAAATCATGGCAACGAGCGAACCATCAATATCACCCCGGTGAGGGTTGGGAATCGTTAATCGAATGCCATCCTTCACCATGAATGGGTGTTTTCCTCTCTGATATGGCCCTTCCCAACCGCAACGTCTCAATCGTCGAATCAACTCGCTGCGCTTAATCGGATTCGACATGAGACGGCTCTTTCCTGTTTAGGTCGATTCCATTTATGACCGGCAGCAAGTGGCCGAAATGCAATCCCAGCAGGAGCCAATCCTCAAGTGTGCTTTGCAGTTCCTCCCGACATTCCTCAAGAGTTGCTCCTTCTGCCCATAAACCCTTGCACTCAGGAATTCGCCCGAAAAATCGTCCATTCTCAAGCAATTCATACTGAGCGTGACGCATTGCGAGTTGAATGTAATCTGTCAGCATACGATCAACCTCGTGAGAATTTGCAATTGAATCGGTTCGATAGCGAGCGCGAAGTAAAAGGGTCGGCGCATTGGGGCGCTGCTCAACAAAAAGCGTTGTCCGTCCCGGTTTTTATCTCTCGCTACCGGTTCTTGCTTCGGCCTCGAAAGCGCGTTTGCGGGTCTGACCGAAGGACCGAAGGACTGAGCGACCGAGCCGCAGAAGGACGGAACGACGGAAGTCCAGAGCGCCGGAGGTCGGAGGACGGGGGTCAGAATGGAGCACAAGTGATGGACCGTAGAACACTGACAAATGGAACGGAGCGCTATCGAACCGTGCCAACTGCCGAAACTTGGCTCTGAAACTCGTCCTTCAGCTTGTCCCAATCGTGCAACATGTCTGGGTCGAAATCGGCACCATTGGGCCACACCAACGTTCCTATCTCGGGGTCAATTCGCACCTGCGAAAATATATTTGGGTCGCGAAGATGTTCGAAAAATTCGCCCGTGAGAACCGGCCGAAAATCTATATCCTGCGAAGTGCCGTCGGCAAAACACACACGAAGCGTGTAATCCCCAAGCGGTTCAAACGAGGTAACCCTTGCAAAGTCGTGTTTCATATCGGCTATTTCAAGGGCTCAATTGGCTGCGGGGCCTGCCCTTGCATGAGCAGATCCCAATCAGTCATCAATTCGGTACGGTGCAACTCCGCCCACGCCTCAACCAATCTTCTTTGGCGATTTGGGAGTGATCCTTCAATCATGTCAATCGGGTCGAATGTAAAAACGGCCGCCTGCTCCTGATAATACGCGTGAAAATGCGGGCGGTGATGTGATCGACCAAGCTCGCGATACATGCGAATTACAATACCATAAAATCGCGCCAACTCAGGCATACGCTGTTTTCGTCAGTTTATGAGCATCCGTCAAAGTGAAAAGGGGTCGGTCCTCACAATTGACAATCAGATCGGGAAGAGGTCAGAGATGACAATTGGTATAAATCCCCAACGCGTTGACTTTCGACACAAACACCCTCGCGAAAAACTCCTTTTTGTCGAGTTTAGTCTGCCAAGAGTGGTGTCGGCTGACTGAATTCGTCCTCTTCCGTAAAGCGAGGTTCTTTTTCAGAAATTTAACCACGGATTACTCGGATGGCACGGATTTGATGTGATTGTGGTATTTGTGATTAGAACCGTTCGGGATCGGATTCCATTCATGTTATCCGGTCTCATCCGTGGTTACCCATTCTGTGGGGATTTCTTCGAAAGCTACAACGGACCACTGTCCAAGACTTTCCGAGTATCTCGTAATCCAATGAATCGTCATTCTTCGTGAAATCCGACACTTCTCCGGTTCCAGTGTCCCATCGCCAAATAACGCGCTGACTGAAATCACGGTTCATTTTCTCCGCCCGTAAAGAACTCTCATCCTGGGAGGAGACGAGGTAACCATTCACCCTCCATCCAAGTCAATCAGCTAGGATAAGCGCTTCGATCTCCTCAAGAACGGTGCCCAGATTCGGGTGAGTGAAGCTGAATCCCGGCGCGGGTACGCGGTGCCGCCTGATCTCGGGTGGCACGTGCTTGTGGTGCGGAAAAGTTGACGCCAGATCGGGATCATTTGGATGAGGAAAATCGTCATACCAATATAGGCGTTCTTTTTTCAGGTTGGAATATCAGGGTTTCCGACAAGATTTGTTTTTTCATCAAGTCCGAGTATTCCTGTTTCCGGCGCATCCAGGTTTCGTAAATTCCCTTCCAACGGCTGAAGTCCGAACGGGTTTCATCGTATTCGTCGTAACGTTCCAACTCAGGATTCATAGCAGGCCGACTTCGCGCAAAACCCGGTCAGCGTCTTCCTGCGCCATTGGCACATGCCAAATGAGGAGTTTGTCCTCCAGGATATTAACCCCTGCCGCTACTGTGCCCGCCAGCGCTTTATCTGGAAATTCCGGGGAAGCAGTGGTTGTCCGCAGTAGTTTGCCTAGATGAAGCAGAGATTCGGTGAGGAGCTTATGGTGTTGAAGCAGGTCCTCGGTCGGATTGTCTAATAAATTCTCTCGTTACCGGTTCTTGCTTCGGCCTCGAAAGCGCGTTTGCGGATCGGACTGGACCGGAGGTCGGGACGACGGACTACAGGACCACTGACTACAGGACTATGGGACCGGAGCGGCGGAAGGACGGAAGGACTGAGCGACGGGGCGACGGGGTCATAGAGTGAATTTGTCGGCTTTGATCATCATGCTTCCTAGCATGCCGGGGCGACTGTAAGACGGTGAGTCGGTGATTTTCATGCGCATGCGCTTGTTTCGATCGAACTTCGCCGATCATCGAGCCCAAGTGTACTGCGGATGTTCCGAGGATTCGCCTAATCAGCGAGCCCTAACTGCTTCCTAATATGCTTCGCCAAGTGATCATCGATTTCACTGTGGCGCGGGACCGGTTGCTTCCGTCCGTTTGCGGGATTCCAGTAGATATCATGCCGCGCCCGAGGTCTGAGAAATTGAGCCCCGGCAGCACTCAGTTCCTGGATGAACTGTCGCCGTTTCACACGACGACTTCTTTGATCTCGTGATTTTCCGGGACGTCTTCAAAAACCATAAGACGGTAGGCGTCTTTAATGTTCTCCTCCAGCTCCTTCAGCGTTTTGCCCTGAGTCATGATCTCTGGATGTTCAACAAGTTTGCCGAGCCAAAACTTTTTCGATTTCCAATAAACCATTGTAAGCTTTGCGTTCATATCGCGTGTAACCGTTTCAGCAAAAAGGCAATGGGGTCACTTCTCACTATTGACAACTTGAGTTGGAACGTGCGGGAATGAAAGACCGTGAGAACGTGAGAGGATGTCAAAGGCACCACTTCTCAGGATGATTTGCCATGGTAGCCAGCATCAAAGATATGACGCTCGTGATTTTCTGCTGTAACTTTGAAAGATACCGTGGAACATGGTT
>JAQBVM010000197.1 GCA_027623095.1 Verrucomicrobiota bacterium | reverse complement strand
GGCAAGACAAAACCCTTTCTCCCATTCACTTTTTTCGGGGTTTTAAAAAATTAGGCGAGGATCAGGGGTCAACGGCTGGTCTTGCATCTGTTACCGGCGACATCACTCTAACGGTTGCCGATCGATCCCGCGGAATCTTGATCGTCTCGAATCAGGTGGGCCAACCCATCCAACTGACATTATTTGGAGAGTCTGACCGGGAGTATCGGATTGACGCAACAGCGGACCTTCTGGAATGGATTCCCGTGGTGACCAACACCGTTTCAATCGGAGTTTTTTTGAATTCTCCATACCTCCAGCCAAGTTCCGCACGATCCAACTCTACCGCGCCGTTTCTACGGACGAGATGGATGTGCTTGAATAAGTATTACATGAGAAGGTCGCTCAATAGTATCGTTACTTCTTGCCTGCTTCCACGCAATGCTCACTTCGCAAACTTGTCATCCGAGTAGTATTTCGAGGTTTGAACAGATGTTCTCGGGATGATACTTCTTGTGGCTATGAAAATTAACCCCGGGCTCCGGCGACGTCGTGTATTCTCCGAATGGATCGTTTTCTGCGCGTTCAGTGTGGTGCTCGCTATTCGGGCCTATGGCGCTCCGGTGGCAGCTCCGTTCAACGTTCTGTTCATCGCGGTGGACGATATGAACAATAACTTGGGCTGCTACGGGCATGAGGTGGTGCAGTCGCCGAATATCGATCGCCTCGCGGAACGGGGTGTTCGGTTTGACCGGGCCTACTGCCAGTTCCCACTCTGCTCGCCCAGCCGGACATCACTCATGACAGGACGCCGCCCGGATGTGACGCAAGTATATGACCTGAAAAAGCATTTCCGTTCAGTGATGCCGGATGTGGTCACGCTGCCGCAACTTTTCATGAAGCACGGTTATTACGCGGCGCGCGTGGGCAAGATCTATCATTATGGCAATCCGGGGCAGATTGGGACCGACGGGCTCGATGATCTGCCGTCGTGGAACGAACGGATCAATCCGAAAGGACGGGACAAGGCTGAGGAACATTTGATCACCAACCACACGCCCCAACGCGGGCTGGGCAGCTCGCTTAGTCTTTTGAAAGCGGAAGGTGGTGACGAAGAACAAACCGACGGGATTGTGGCCACCGAGACGATTCGCTTGATCGAAACGCACCGGAACCAGCCGTTCTTTATCGCGGCCGGATTTTATCGCCCGCATTGTCCGTACGTTGCTCCAAAAAAGTATTTCGACCTTTATCCCATGGACAAAGTGCATGTGCCGCCCGGGCCATGGGATTATCTGAAGGATGTGCCGGCGCCGGCGCTCAGCTCCACAAAACCGTATCCATGGTTTGGCGCAACTCTGGAGCAGGCGCGTGAGGCGCTGCAGGCTTATTGGGCGACGATCTCGTTTGTCGATGCGCAGGTGGGGCGGCTGCTCGACGCGCTCGACAGGCTGAACCTTTCGGAGAAAACGATCGTCGTGTTTTGGAGCGATCACGGTTATCACGTCGGAGAGCACGGTCTGTGGATGAAACAAAGTGAATTCGAGAACTCGGCCCGGGTTCCGCTCATCATCGCGGCTCCTGGGCGGAAGGCGAAAGGCGGGATGTCCGGTCGAACGGTCGAGTTGCTGGATCTTTATCCCACGCTTGCCGATCTTTGCGGGTTGCCGATTCCGGACGGTCTGGATGGGCGGAGTCTGAAGGGCATATTGGACGATCCGGGGGCGGCTTGGAACAAGCCCGCATTCACGCAGGTCTGGCGCGGGACATTTCCGGGGCACAGTGTTCGCACTGAACGATACCGGTATATCGAGTGGGACAACGGACGGGAGGGTTCGCAGCTCTATGATTACGCGACCGATTCGGAGGAGAAACGCAATCTGAATAACGATCCGGCTTACGCTCAAGTGCTGTTGGACCTCCGCGGGATGGTCCGTTCGCATTGGGCCAGCGAGTACCGCCCGGCGAGGCCCGCGAATGCTCGCAATGGCCGTACGAACGGAGGTAATCCGTGAATTTCCTGACGCGCTTCTGTCTCATCGCTCTCGCCGCCCAGTGTCAGCTGCTTTTCGGTGCGCAACCTTCCAAGCCGAACATAGTTTTGATCATGGCCGACGATTTCGGTTACGAATGCGTCGGTGCCAATGGCGGACAATCTTACCAAACGCCGCATCTGGATCAGCTCGCCGCAACGGGACTCAGGTTCGAGCAGTGCCACGTGCAGCCCCTCTGCACGCCGACGCGCGTTCAGTTGATGACGGGGCGTTACAACCTCAGAAATTATCTCCAGTTCGGCACCCTGTTGCCTTCGGAAATCACCTTCGCCCAAATCCTAAAGCAAGCCGGCTATGCCACCGGTATCTGTGGCAAATGGCAGCTCGGCCGAGGGAAGGATTTACCGCGGCACTTTGGTTTTGATGAATCTTATCTTTGGCAGCATACCCGCCGCCCGCCCCGGTACGCCAATCCGGGACTTGAACACGACAGCGTGGAGAAAGATTTCAACCAGGGCGAGTACGGGCCGGAACTTGTGAACGACTTCGCGCTGGATTTTTGTGGGCGTCACCGGGAGCACCCGTTCTTCCTATACTATCCCATGATCCTCACGCACGATCCCTTTCAACCCACACCGGACAGCCCTGACTGGGATCCCAAAGCGATCGGGGAGCAAGTGAACCGGCACGAGAAACATTTCGCCGATATGACGGCTTATATGGACAAAATGGTCGGGCGTCTGGCCGCGAAACTGGACGCGTTGGGCATTCGGCAAAACACGCTCCTCATTTTTCTCGGTGACAACGGGACAAGTCCGAAAATCACAAGCCGGTTTCAAGGGGCGCCCTACCGTGGGGGGAAGGGGAAAACGACAGCGCGTGGCACGCACGTTCCGTTCATCGCCAGTTGGCCCACGGTGATCCAGCCAGGCCGAGTGAATCGTGATCTGATCAGCAGCACGGATTTTCTTCCCACACTTTGCGAGATTGCCGGTGTGCCTCTCACGAAGAATCTCGATGGCGTCAGTTTTTTGCCCCAGTTACGGGGAGAACGCGGCCAGCCTCGAGAGTGGCTTTACTCTTGGTATTCCAGGCGACAGCAAGTCGATTTGACCGTGCATGAGTTTGCGTTCGACCAGCGCTTCAAGCTTTATCGGACGGGCGAGTTTTACAATTTGGAGAACGATGTTGATGAGACGCATCCGGTGGCTATCGAGTCTCTCCAAGGGGATGCGGCAAATTCGGCGAAAACACTTCAGGCCGCTCTCGATCAATTTAGGAACGCCCGCCCCGCAGAACTTGATCGCGCATTTGTCGAAGGACGAAAACCCTAGTAGAGGGCGTGGAAAAAACAGAAAGAGCGGCCCGGGCGCATCTGAATGAGGACACGCCTGAACGGCTTCTACTTCTTCATGGGATTGTGGAGAGGAGCGCGGAGGCTGGTGATCCCAGGAGAGCTGTTACGGATCAATGCTGCAACTGGTTAGATTCGAGTTTTAGCCCGCTGCTGTCCGGTGGGGCGACACTCTGTGGAGCCCCGATCAACCTTGCGGTGAAAAACGAACGAGAAGGCACAATGGAAACGCCGAGACATCCAAGCAATCCGGCGTTTCCACAACTTCGAGTTGCAAGACACCCGTCCCGCAGGGAAAAGTCAGGGCTCCACAGAGTGTCGCCCCACCAAGAAAAGCGACAGTCGGCGCCTCCTACACGACGGAAGCATTATGTCGCGCAATTGCTGTCCTCATTCGGATGAGCCCGAGCGGCCCAAGAAACGAATCGACGCCTTAACAAATGGATGTGCCTATTAGTCGTCTCAAATGGGAAAAGAATTCAGTGAAATTGATTCGGGCCTTCGGGAATGGATATCTCGTCAAAGAGTTTTCTTTGTGGCGACCGCTCCGTTGTCCGGAACAGGCATGATTAACTGTTCCCCGAAGGGAATGGACTCGTTTCGTGTGATCAGTCCAACGACTATCGCCTATCTTGACCTCACCGGAAGCGGTGTTGAAACGATCGCCCACGTGAGGGAGAACGGAAGAATCGTTTTGACGATGTGCGCATTCGAAGGGCCGCCCCGGATTGTCCGGTTTCACGGGACCGGCGAGATTCACGAAATAGGAGAAACGCGATTCGATGAACTGATGTGCCAATTCATTCATCACCCCGGAGCGAGAGCGATTATCCAAGTGAACCTGAATCGGATCAGCGATTCGTGCGGCTATTCCGTTCCACTTTATTCGTACAACGGAGAACGGGATGCCCTGGTGAAGTGGTCTCAAGCCAAAGGAGAAGCGGGTCTGGCGGACTATAGAATTCAGAAGAATCGTGCGAGCTTTGAGGGCTTGCCTGGATTCGGAAGGTTATGACCCGCACAAGGATTTGAAGTGGACGCCTGTTGGCATGTTCCTTTACGCGAGCCACGCCGTAAGCTACCCTTTCCCCAATGAGCACGATCACCGCTATTTTGGAAGCTGACGCCGATGGGATGCTGCATCTGCCCGTGCCGGCGGAGTTGCGCCATGGGAAAGTGAAGGTGGAAGCGACGCTCGAACTGGTGGAAGTGTGGCCGACTCCCGATACAGAGAGTTTGAAAGGCCTCGCCACGCTCAAAGGGAAAACTGCGATAGCGGAAAACGCGCCGTCGGTGACTACCGCTCCGCAGCCCGGCTGTCTGAAGGGTTTCTGGATGGCACGAGACTTCGATGAGCCGCTGGAGGACTTCAAAGAATACATGGAATGAATCTGCTGCTGGATACGCACGCGCTGATCTGGTTTCTCGAGGACGATCCAAAACTAAGCCTTACGGCGCGCGCGGCGATCGGCGATGCGAGAAACCGCAGCTATGTTAGCGACGCGACAGCGTGGGAGGTGTGCATCAAGGTTTCGCTTGGCAAATTGAAGACACCGGTGCCATTCGCGGAACTTTTTCCCGCGCGGCTTGAGTCTCTCAGTTTCCAAGTCCTGCCGATCCGGCATGTGCATTTGCACGGGCTTCTGCAATTGCCGTTTCACCACCGAGATCCGTTTGACCGCCTGCTCATCGCACAATCCCATGTCGAAGGTTTGACCTTGGTATCGGGCGATCCGCAATTCCGGGACTACGGCGTGCCGCTGCTCTGGTAACCTGGCTCCACGCTGATTTGGTAAATCCCCAGTCAGGAATTCTGCGTGTGCGAACCGATTTACTATTAAACAACTCGAAACGAGCATCTCAGCACTCCAGAAGGAGTAGGAATCAGCAATTTGGATCCTTCGTTCCGCTTGGTTTGCCGATTGCAGTTTAGTCCCGGCTCAGTTACTAAACGCGAATGCGCTTTATCGGCGGCGTGATTGAGAAACTGCAGCGGCATCCCAAGAGGATTGTATTCCCCGAGGGAACGGAACCGCGCGTACTGCAGGCCGCGCGGCAGTTCTATTCGCTACGGTTGGGAGCTCCGATTCTTCTCGGGGATCGATCAAAGATCAAGGAGGCGGCTGAACGGCTGAACGTTTCTCTCGAAGGTGTGCGCATGATCAATCCGGCGCAAAGCGAGGAGTTGGAGAACTTTGCCCGGCATTACGCGTTTGTCCGCCGAAACAAAACTGTGAGCGAGAAAGAGGCGCGGGCCGCCGTGCTCAATCCGAACTATTTCGGCGCGATGATGGTTGCGTTGCATCAAGTGGATGGAATTGTGTCGGGGACTAACGAGATCTCGGGGAGCGTTCTTCGCCCGCTGTTCCAAATCATCAAAGTCAATCCACGCGCGACGACAGCCTCGAGCTGCATGATCATGGAGATCGAGAATCTAAAATTTGGTGAGAACGGTGTTCTCTTTATGGCGGACTGCGGAGTTATTCCGGACCCCAGCATCGAGCAACTCGCGGATATCGCGGTCTCGACGGCTCAGCTCGCCAGGCTGTTGTTGGGGATCCCGCCGCGCGTGGCGATGTTGTCGTATTCCACAAAAGGAAGCGCGACGCACAGCACTATTGCCAAGGTTCGATCGGCAACAACACTTGCGCGGCAGAAAGCGGCGGAGCACGGGCTCAATGCCGAGTTTGACGGCGAACTTCAATTGGACGCCGCGCTAGTGCCGGAAATCGCCGCGCGCAAAGTACCGGACAGCAAGGTGGCCGGGCGCGCGAATGTTTTTATTTTCCCGGATCTCAATTCCGGAAACATCGGAAGCAAGCTGGTCCAGCATATCGCCAGAGCCAACGCTTACGGTCAAATCCTGCTGGGCTTGAACCGGCCGGCCGCCGATGTCTCGCGGGGCTCGAATGCGCACGATATTTTGGGAGTAGCAGCCATTATTGGCATGCAATCAATCGCTTACAATCTGCTCTATTCAAACGAAGATCAGGGCGGCGACAGCCAGAAGCTGGTGGTAGCATGACCTGTAGCTGTTCCCCCGCGATTAAAATGGAGAATCTCCGCGCTTTTTATCAGAAATGAACACGGAAACACCGCGCGTCTTTATCGCCGCGACACGCCAGAACGACGGCAAGACAACCGTTTCTCTAGGGCTGCTTGCAGCGCTGCAGAGCTCTTATCCCAGGATCGGATATATCAAACCGGTGGGACAGCGCTTTGTCCGCATCGACGAGCAATCCATCGACGAAGACACCATTCTGATGGACCATGTGTATCGCCTCAACTGCCCGCTCAGTGAGATGAGCCCAATTGCGGTCGAGCCGGATTTCACCCGCAAATACTTGCAGTCCTCAAACTATGAGGTGCTGGTAAAAAGAATTCAAAAGGCGTTCGATCGCGTTTCTTGGGAGAAGGAATTCGTGCTCTGCGAAGGATCGGGCCACGCCGGAGTCGGGTCCGTATTCGATCTGTCGAATGCGCGAGTCGCTAAACTGCTCCATGCGAAAGTGGTCATTGTCACACGGGGAGGGATTGGAAAACCGATTGACGAGGTCGCCCTTAACATGGCTCTCTTTGAAAAAGAAGGGGTCGAGGTCATCGGAGTCATCGTGAACAAGGTCACGGCGGACAAGTTCGATTACATCACGGAATTCGCCCGCAAGGGACTCAAACGAAAAGGCCTCGAGTTGCTTGGAGTGATCCCTCATCAACCCATTCTTTCAAGGCCGACCATGGAGTCGATTCGGGACGAGTTAAACGCCGAACTGATAAACAATTCCGAACAGTTGATGAATCAAGTGGATGAAGTGATCGTCGGCGCGATGAGCGTCCAAAATGCGATAAGCCTCCTTCAAAAGGGAGTCTTGCTGATCGCTTCGGCTGATCGGGAAGATATGGTTCTTGCCGCAACCACGACGCTCTTTGAGAAAAACGGCGGTTTGGCGGGGATGATTCTTACTGGGAAAGCCCGGCCGAACCCAATTGTCTGGAAAGTGATTCAGCGAATGCCTTTTCCCGTGATTCTGACTTCCCAGGACATATACGTTGCCGCCTCGAAAGTACATGATCTCATTGTGAAAACTCGTCCGAACGAAACTCAGAAGATCTCACTGATCCGGGATATTGTTGCCAAATGCGTGGATGTGGATCGGATTCTCAAAGCTCTGTGAGTATGGCCAAGTCACCTGAATTGAACCCTGTGTTGCGATCGATGCCCGTCTATCAGCCCGGACGGCCCATCGAAGAAGTCGCCCGCGAACTGGGTCTGCCGGCGAGCGAGATCATTAAATTGGCTTCCAACGAGAATCCATTGGGTCCTTCTCCGGCAGCGCTCGCC
The DNA here is from genome assembly GCA_027623095.1 of Verrucomicrobiota bacterium. Taxonomy (GTDB): domain Bacteria; phylum Verrucomicrobiota; class Verrucomicrobiia; order Limisphaerales; family SIBE01; genus JAIPJX01. The sequence goes on along the minus strand of JAQBVM010000197.1, from coordinate 6,306 downwards.
GCGATGCGCGACGTTTTGCCGAAGCTTAATTTGTATCCGGATGGAAATACGTTCTACCTGAAGCAAAAACTGTCTCGGAAACTTGAGATCCATCCGGGCAATTTGATCCTTGGCAACGGTTCGAACGAGATCATCGAGTTCGTGGGTCACGCGTTGATGCGGCCGGACACCGAAGTGATCGTCTCGGAATATTGCTTTGCGATTTACCCGATCATCGCGCGACTTTTTGGAGCGACATGCGTTTCTGTTCCGGCCCGGTCGTACGGGCACGATCTTCCAGCGATGCTCGCCGCGGTGACACCGAGGACAAAAGTCATTTTTGTGGCAAATCCAAACAATCCGACCGGCACCCTCGCTTCCAACGAGGCCGTTCTCGATTTGATTGAGAAAGTGCCCGAAGACGTGCTTCTCGTCATGGACGAAGCGTATATTGAATTTCTCGAAGAGCCCGCCGATTTATTGCCTCTGATTCGAAACGGAACCCGTCCGAATCTGCTTTTGATGCGCACATTCTCAAAGATTTACGGGCTTGCGGGTCTGCGTCTCGGATACGGGATCGGCCATGCTGAGCTGATCACAGACCTGGAGAAGATTCGTCAACCGTTCAACATCAACGCCATTGTTCAGGCGGGCGGCTTGGCGGCGCTTGATGATGAAGACCATATCCAAAGGACGCGAACGAACAACGCCGCCGGGTTGCGTTTTTTCGAGGATGCATTTCGAGAGATGGCCCTTGAGTTTGTGCCGTCCGCCGCGAATTTTGTTCTGGCGCGTGTTGGAAAAGGCGACGAAGTATTTAAGGCGTTGCAGCGCCAGGGTGTCATTACCAGGCCAATGGCGGGATACCGCTTGCCCGAATGGATCCGGATTTCGATCGGAACGTCTGAAGAGAATCGGCGTTGCCTGGGCGCGCTGAAACAGATTCTCGCGGTTGGCAACCGCAATTGAAAACTTAACAATATTGCCTGAGCGAATAGCGAAAGCCGACCGGCGCAGGAACGAAGAATCGCCTAGAACTGAACCAAAGAAGTGAAACTCACCGACCTTCGGGGAATCCTCCAGTACATTCCTCGCTTTCGCCAAAAAGTCTTTATTCTGAGTCTGGACGGCGCGATTGTTGCCGACGAGAATTTCGCGAATATTCTGCTCGATATTGCGCTTCTGCGATCGCTGAATATTCGTGTTGTTCTCGTCCATGGCGCCGCGGCGCAGATTCAAGCTCTCTCGGAACAACTGAGGATCGCGCCCACGGATTTGGACGGTCGTGGCGTGACAGACGCAAAAACCCTGAAGCTGGCTCTCACGGCCGCGAACCAGGTGACTCATGAAATCATGGAGGGTCTTTCGACGAACGATCTCCGGGCTGCCGTCACAAACGCCGTCATCGCGCGACCCGTGGGAATTATCCAGGGTGTGGACCAGCAATTCACAGGCAAGGTCGAACGTGTGGACATTGAATTGCTGCAAACTCTGCTCGAATCCCGGATTATCCCGGTGGTTCCGCCGGTCTGTTTCGACGGCGACGGGAACACGTATCGTGTGAATTCGGATGCCGTGGCTGTTGCGGTCGCCGAGGCTCTGAAGGCGGCCAAGCTCATTTACATGACCACGCGCGACGGTTTAATCCGCCAGGGAAAACTGATTCACCAAATCCAAGTGGACGAGTTAACCGATATCTTGGAGAACCGCAAACAGGAGCTCGAACCCGAGGGCATCTCGAAAGCCACGTATGGAGCGGCGGCATGCCGCGCGGGTGTGCCGCGGGTTCACGTCATCAATGGGAGAGTCGATGAAGGGTTGCTGGCCGAGATCTTCTCCAACGAAGGCATTGGAACCCTCATCCACGCAAGCGAGTACCAGCAGATAAGGCGCGCTTTGAAGAAAGATATCAGGAACATTCTGACGCTGATCAAAACTTCGGTTGCTTCCGAGGAACTGGTCAAGAGAACCCGGGCCACAATCGAAAAACAGTTGGGAGATTACTACATCTTCGAAATCGACAGAAATCCCGTGGCCTGTGTCGCGCTGCATCGATATCCCGAACAAAGGAAGGGAGAGCTTGCCTGCCTGTACGTGCATCCGTCGCACGAGAATCAAGGAATCGGAAAAAAGCTCGTAAGCTTCGTCGAGGAGAAGGCGCGCGAACTAGGCTTCGATGAAATCATCACGATGTCCACGCAAACATTCACTTATTTCCAATCGAAGTCCGGATTCACTGAAGGCACTCCGGACGATCTCCCTCCGTCACGACGTGAAAAGTACGCTCAGAGCGGGCGCAATTCCAAGGTGCTCGTAAAAAAGGTGCTTCGAACATCGAGTGCGAAACCACAGCGATCGGTCGAGTAGAACCCGCTCGTTTTCAACCATGCCATGAAGAAGGAGCTTTTCGGGCAAACCTTAAGAGATGAACGCCGCGGTCAACCCGCAGTCTGCTCTTACACGCATGTAAGAGATCGCACCTCTGGTGGTCTTCGCCCGCGTCGTTCCCCCTCACCCCGAGCCCTCTCCCTTGGGGAGAGGGAGAATCTTTCGCCGGTCTTGGCGCGATGCGATGCGCCTAGGTTGTCCTTTGTGCTCTTCCGTAAATGGAACCGCAACGGGGATAACGCGACGCCCGTCCGAATTGGAACAGATGCCTGGCTGCTATTCCCTCTCCCCGGGGGAGAGGGCCAGGGTGAGGGGACGCACGGAAATACGGCATACAAACTGCCAGTGTAATGCGATCGCCGAAGATTCGTGTAGGGAGCAACCCGCAGCACCGCACCCCAAATTGCCCCTCCTCCACACTCTTACCGGCCTCCGCTTTTCGCCGCGCCGTTCAGGCGTATTGGTCCCTCCCGACCCGGTTTCTCTTGGTGGTTACGATTCGCACCCAGCGGATGGCACTCTACGAGCGAGACCCTGTTTCGCCGCGCGCCATCGCAGACCTATGCTATCGTTTCAAGAAACGATATCGTATTTCCACGTCCCGGTCGGGCGCCGGCCAGCGTTCGGGGTCAAATCAAACGCCCCTCGGACTCCATCGTGTCGCGGCAAAGATTGGAGCCGGCCAGCCGATTGGAACGGTGTTCAGTTCCAGAAGACCGGTGGGATTGCTCTGGCAAGGGATGCCAGAGGCGTCAATCGCTCATCGTATTCTTTGGCTCGAAGGATTGGAGCCGGGTTTCAACCGCGGAGGATGCAGGGACTCGCGAAACAGGTATATCTACATACACGGTACAGGAAATGAAATGACCTTGGGAAAGCCCGCGTCGCTCGGGTGCATTCACCTCTCCGCCGCCGATTTGATTCCACTTTTCGACCGGGTTCCCGAACGCACTCTGGTTTGGATCGAGGAGTAATTTCACGCTTTTCTCTTTGTGAAGGTGGCTTAGATTCTACCCGTGAATTTGACGGAACAGATGACGCAACTTGCCCGCCAGGCCAAGACGGCGGCGCGCCAGCTCTCGACCCTGACGTCAGAAGAGAAAAACGCGTGCTTGGAGTCGATGGCGATGGCTCTCGAGGAAAACCGGGACACCATCAAGCGCGCCAACGAACAGGATCTGAGCGCCGCTGAAACTTCGGGTCTCTCGGGCGCGATGCTGGATCGCCTCAAACTAGACGAAAAACGGATCCTTGGAATGGCCAAGGGCCTTCGGGAAGTCGCCGCGCTGCCAGATCCCGTTGGGCGTCTGTTGGACGAACGGGTTCGCCCGAACGGTCTGAAGCTCAGAAAGATCTCCTCTGCGATTGGTGTTGTGGTGATTATCTACGAGTCGCGCCCGAACGTGACCGCGGACGCCGCGAGTCTCTGTTTCAAATCCGGAAGCGCAACGATTCTGCGTGGCGGCAAAGAGGCGATTCATTCGAATCGAGTGATTGCGAGTTTGATGGTCGATGCGGCGCAAAAGGAAATGCCAAAATTCCCCGCGGCGGCTGTTCAGGTGGTTCAAACAACGGACCGCGACGCTATCCGGGAACTACTGTCGCTCACATCGTATGTGGATCTTTGCATGCCGCGAGGCGGCGAGGGCCTTATTCGGGCTGTAGCCGAGTGCTCGAAAGTGCCGGTGATCAAACACTACAAAGGCGTCTGCCATGTCTATGTGGATCGGGATGCCGACTTGAGAATGGCAGGTGAGATCGCGGTGAACGCCAAAGTTCAACGCCCGGCGGTCTGCAATGCGATGGAAACGATGTTGGTCGATCGGCAGATCGCGGCAGAGTTTCTTTCGAGCATTGCGCAGCGGCTATCGATGCACAGCGTCGCGCTTCGCGCCGATTCCGAAGCTCGAGATATGTTGAAAAATGCATCGTCGAAGCTTCGAGTAACGGGAGCATCCGAACAGGACTGGTCCACAGAGTACAATGATCTCGTGCTCAACGTTCGGATTGTGGATGGCGTTCGGGAAGCAATCGATCACATTAATCATTACGGCTCCGGGCATTCGGACTGCATCGTCACAGGCGACGAAACCCGGGCACAACAGTTCCTCAACGAAGTGGACTCGGCCGCGGTTTATTGGAATGCGTCAACAAGGTTCACGGACGGAAGCGAATTTGGCATGGGCGCGGAAATCGGCATTAGCACGGACAAGGTGGGTGCCCGGGGACCAATGGGTTTGGAAGAGCTCACGACCTACAAGTGGCATTGCCTTGGAAATGGGCAAATCAGAACCTGACCTCGAGACTCCTGTGCTTTTTGATTCTCCTGCCGATCAGGCGCGCTTTATTCGGGAACGACTTCCGAAGGAAGGGCTTTTTGGAGGACTGGATTTCCGAATATCGCCGCGGCCCTTTGGTCTGAAAGCGGAATTCGTCAAGGAACTCGAATTCGTGGGGCGTGTTCTTCTGCAGTTCAATCGCGCCGCCAATTTGCTTTACCGATCGAGCGTTGCAGGAAAACAGCCGGCGTGGGTTTCAGAATGGCTTGATAGAGGGAAGCCAGCCTCGCTGATCGAACTCCAACGCTCCGCGACATTCAAGAACGACTTGCCGCGTGTGATCCGGCCAGATCTGCTCCTGACCGACACAGGCGCGGCGATTACGGAATTGGACAGTATTCCAGGCGGAATCGGTCTGACTGGATGGTTAAATCAGAAATACTCCGAACTGAACGACTCTCAACCGTCGAATCCTGAATCGGCAGTTGTCTCCGTCTCAACCACTCCTGAGCGCGTTGATCCCGATTCGGCGCATAGAATCGTGGGTGGCGCCGACGGGATGATTCGAGGCTTCGAGCAGATCTTCGGTTCTGCGGAACGGGTGAACATCGTCATTTCCGATGAGTCGGCGACATACCGTCCGGAAATGGAATGGATAAGCCAGCAATTGGGAGGAGACCGCTTTTTTGTTCGCAATACGAGTTTCATGAGCTTCGACTCCGGTGACGCAGTGTATCGTTTTTTCGAGTTATTCGATCTGTCGAATGTCTCGAATGCTCAGGCGATTGTGAATCTGGCGCAGGATCGGAAGATTCGGCTGACGCCTCCGATTAAGCCGTTCTTTGAGGAGAAGATGCTGCTCGCGCTTCTTTGGAACAGGAATCTGCGCGGCTTTTGGCATCGGGAGCTTGGCAGCCGGTTTTTCGAGAAGATGCTGGAGCTCGTCCCGTACACCTGGGTGGTGGACCCGGAGCCGTTGCCCCCCCACGCGGCGATTCCCGAACTGGCAATGACAGACTGGAGCCAGTTGAAGACACTCTCCCAAAAGGAGCGGAATCTGGTTCTCAAGGTCTCCGGCTTTTCAGAAAAAGCTTGGGGTGCGCGGGGAGTCTTTTTAGGGAACGACCTTTCCGCCGAAGACTGGAGCGCTGCTGTCGATCTTGCGTTGCGGTCATTCGAGCAATCACCATTCGTTCTGCAGCGTTTTCACAAGCCCAAAGTCGTTGAGGCTGAATGGTTCGATTTTGAAACGGGCGCATTGGTTGGCATGGAAAGCCGGGTTCGGCTTTGTCCTTACTTCTTTGTGGTTGGAGACGGGGATGCCGCTCGAACTCAGTTGGGCGGGGTACTTGCGACCCTCTGCCCGGCCGACAAGAAGATCATTCATGGAATGCGGGATGCCATTCTGGCGCCATGCTCCGTGATTCAATAGCAGATTGAGGCGCTTTTCGGGCACCGAACTTCATTGGGCCGAGAGCGCGAAAGAGTCTTCATTCAATGATCGGGACCGCGGACTGTCCCAGTCCGCAGCGCACCAAGTATAGAGAGGCCGACGGGCAATTGCTGGTCATCCGGGCGCATCTGCTGGGCTGCGGTTTGGGACAAACCGCGGTCGTGCGCCTGTGAATGCGTACCACACAGCGGGGTGGAAGTCCCCGTC
>JAQBVM010000196.1 GCA_027623095.1 Verrucomicrobiota bacterium | reverse complement strand
CTTTTGAACCGTCGCACATGTTCACTTTTGAACCGACGGTGTTCACTTTTGTTCCGCCCCCGACAGGAACCAGATTGTCGGCTGGCTCGTTAAGATCACGATCAGCTCGCACACAGCGATCGCCACGAAACAACCTTTTGCCGCGGAATCGAGGTATCGGGTCCACCGGTCGATGGATGCATGGAAAAAGGTTCTGATGAATCCATAGAGAAAAACCGGAAGTGGGAAGAGGCAAAGATACTCAAACTTCTTGAGCGGCAGGAACCCAATTCCGAGTTCGAACTTCACTTGATTCCTGCAGAAAAGCCAAAGGATAAGCAGGAAAACAAAGATGCTGAAATAGAGGTTCTCGACCTCCTGGCGCCTTCGAGCATAGAGGAATAGAAAATAGACTCCCACAGCGCCATAAAATGGAAGTACAAAAAGCGGGAGGAAGTGGGACACGTATTGATGCCGGGTCATGGTTCCGGCGGATCCGATTGATGTTTGTCCCTGAATGATTCCAGAGGCGTCCAAAAAATAGCCTTGGATTCGGACTAGAATGAGATTTACGTTCCCCTCCCGGATCACGCTTCGCGGTATTCGGTACAGTCGGCTCCGATCATACGCTTGCGGAAACTTGCTGTTCCACTCTCCGGTTTTTCCCACAAGCACTCCGTTCACATACGTCTCGTCGCGGTCCGAGATTTCTCCAAGCGAGATCATCAGGTCGCCCTCGATTGACTCCGGCGCCAAGAAAGATTTTCGGTACCAGTAGGATGAAGCATTGCGCACCTCTGGAGCGCTTGATTCCGCTGATGCCGGCACCTTCGCCGGCGACCAGCCTGCGGCATTCTCGGATTGAGAGGTTTCGCCGAGATAATCCTGGGTGAATTGGACTGGGTCAATGGGAGTGGTTGAAATCCACCACGTGGGTCCGGCGCCGCTTTGCTGAGGGGAATCCAAAGACTCGATCTTTTCGAAGGTGGAGATCTGTTGGATGGAAGACCGGCGTTCCGGCTCGGCCGCACTCAAGCCGAGTCCCAGAACAAACAAGATGGCTATCAAAAAACAGTTCCGAAAGTGTGGCGTGTAAAAATTAAACGGCATTCGTCGCGCTGCAGGTTTAACAGAAACCATATGGCGGGAAAAGAGGTTTGTGGTTAGAGAATCTTTGGCGGTATCAATCGGGAGCGGAATCCGGCAGAAGCTATTCCCGAAGATCCGCCAATTGCCGGCACCAGTGCGTCACGCTTTCGGGTGAGGCCTCGAATGGATTCATCAAGTTCAATGAGGTCAGTCCTTCGGCGTCGATAACTTCCCAATCGACAAAATAGCGGATCGAGTGGTGTCTCAATTCGTTCATGATGTGCGATCGAATGTTGGCTCGCGTATTTAGCGGCGCCTGAAGGGTTGCCTGGGATATTTCTTCCGGCGTGAGCTCCCATGCGGATGGCGGCGCGTCAAGGGCGAGCCCTAAACTGCGGTCACGATCCACATGATGAAACTCCAGGTCCATGGCGCGCAGCCACGGATCGGACCACTCGATCTGCTCCTGTTCGACAAAGCGTTGAAACAGCCAACGTTTAGAAATCCAGTCCACCTTTCCCACCAGCGATTCGGGCTGGCCAGCCAATCCGGACAGTGTTTCGCGCCAGACATCCAGAAGAATGTCTGTTTCCGGGTCGCGCCCTTCGAACTCTTTCCGCGCCGCTTCATGGAAATCAAACAAGAGTTTTACAGCGTCTTCCGTTCGTCCGTCCGCGAGCGTTGTGAGCCACGGCCCGTCGGGTTGATGGGACATGCCGCGAAAGCTGAGAACCGCGTCCGCCAGCACAATTCGCGGCATTAAGTCGGCCTCAAGCAGGTCGAGGATGAGCGAGGTCGTTCCCACCTTCAGGAGCAGCGTCGTTGGCAAGACGCTGGTATCACCATGCAACAGGTGAAGTCTTCGATACTTGCGCGCATCCGCCAGCGGCTCGTCCCGCGTGTTGATGATGGCCCGGTTAAACTGGACCCATTCAAAGAGATCGTTGTTGATGTAGTCCGCTCGCTGGCTTATTTGGAAATGGCTGTCGGTTCCTGGGCGCGACACATCACCTCGCAGCTCGGCTCCCGGGGTGGCTCCAACGCGGCCCGCCCCTCCGTAAAGCTGCCGAAGTGTCAGGAACGCGAGCAAGGACAATACGTTCGGCTCGGTCAGTGGAGCAGATCGTCGAACAAGGTAGTTCTCGTGACAGCCGAAGGTTGCGCCTGAGTAATGGTCGATATTGTTTCGAATGAAGCTGACATGGCCGGCCATCTTCAGGTCCTTGGTCGCCTGAACGAGAATCGCGTCCCCGGCACTGTCGTAGCGGAGCAAGTCAATGAGTGAAAGGCATTCCGGAGTGCAATACTCCAGGTGCCCCATGTCCACGTAAGCTCTGCCGCCATTGAAGAGGAATCCCCCGTTTCCCGCTGGTTCATCCCAGTCGCGCTGGTGCATGTCCGGCAGTCCAAAACGGGCTTTCTCAAAAATCCAATTTCGGACGCGTCCCACAGCGCTCGGTGGTCCGGAAGGATCGGTGGTGAGACAACCGTATTCAGTCTCCAATCCGACGACGCGATTCATAGGCCCAATTGCGGCAAACTCAGGCTTTCGAAGCGGGTGCGTCCTTTGCCGGTACGAGCGAGCCATCCGATTTCGACGGTCTTTCCGGCAACTCTTTCGCGCCAGCCGGTCCGAACATCTTCACTCGTGGTTGTGTCGTCGGGGAAGGGTTTTTTCTCGGTTACACACCACCAGGCCTGCAACAGGATCTCGGCGGCATCTTTTCGGTTTGCGCTGGATTCGATTCGCTTCGCGATCCATTCCGTCGCGGTTCGTTCCGTCTCGGGCTGGCTTGCAACGGCGGCGGCTCCGCCGGTTTGCAGTTCGAATCGTCCGTCAAAATGCACTCTGGCAAGGAGATCGTTTTCCGGAGTCGATCCGATTTCGGCGAGCAAGAGTTCGATTAAATAAGGGGCGCCGAAGATTTGTTCGAAACTCGTTTTCAACTGAGGTCCCAAGGTGAAACTCACCAATCGACGCAATCCGACGTCCTCCGGAGCGCGTATAAACGCCTCCATGTGCGCCGAGTCAATTGCGGTTTGGCGAAGTTTTTCGATATCGGCTGGATGCCCAAGCCCAACGAGTCCGTGGCGGTCAAAGATCTCGAAGACCTTGGAATTGCCAGTCCCCACTCCAAGCAAAAGAATTCCGTCTTTCAGGCAGACTGCAAAAGCGGGAGAACCTTCCTTAATTTGGTCTCGAACATATTCGCGGCGGTTCTCAACTGCTTCCAGCCATCGGTAAGGTTCTTCGATCATGACATTAAGATCTCCGATTGTTGGGCCGCGTCGATATCTTGCACTCCCTGGGAGTCAAGCGTCTTCAGAGTCGCAAACGAATTGGTATCCTGATTCACGCCGCCGGTCGCGGAATCGAATTCAGACGCCACGATGAGCAGCCGCAAGGCAAATCGCACCGCCTCGCGCAGATCGAACTCCGAGGGTTTGGGATTGCCGAACCGCTCCTGGAAACTCAAAACGCTCCGAATCGTTTGCGCGCCCGATCCCGAAGCGGCAAAACCAACCGCTTGAAACTGCGCTCCCAACGGATCGTAGAAATAGATCTGTGCCACCGGTTGTTTCATGGCCTGATCCAATCCCGCGAAGAGCGGCGCCACGATTCCGACCCCCTGCATGGTCAATGGCAGGTTCTCCCGCAGGAGCCGTGCGAGCGCTCGAACCTTCGCGGGAAGGCTGAGGGGTTGCAACTGGCTTCGGCGATAATGCTCGAACGAGCTTTGCAAAACGCGCGCCATTTCAAATGCCATTGCCGGAACACCCGCGATCGCAAGGAGTGAACAGGCGTCCACTTCGATGATTTTCTCGACGTGGTCCGTGACAATGATGTTGCCAGCCGTCGCTCGCCGATCGCCGGCCATCAGGACGCCATCGCGAAAGTGGAACGCGAAGACAGTGGTCGCTTGCGTTTCAACGGGAGCTGATTGCGACTTTTGGCCGCAGATGGGGCTAATTTGATGAGCCGCAAGCAGCGAAAGAAAGTCGCCGCCTATCGGAGACAGTTCGCTCATTGGCCGGTGCGCTGGCGGTAGCGTTTTGCCTGCTCCGGATCAACCTTGCGCATCCGCTTCAACAATTCGTCCACGTTGGGTTTATCCACTTTGGGAGCACTGGGACCGTCGCCACCGCCGCTGGGCCGGGGAGTCACCGGACGCGTTTTCTGAGATTGTTCAGGCATAAATCGTTGTCGGTTATATCCGTGCCGTCGTGAGATCCTTCAAATCATCCGGCGAACACGCATCGTCAATGGCTTTAGCATACCGCAAGACCGAATCCGGTGCGAACAAATCCATGAGGGAGATCCTAATTGGCCCGCCCGTTCCTTGCAACGTAATGTGATCCCATTGAGCGGAGACGATTGCTGAGGCAAACTTCTGGATGCATTTTCCACGGATGTAGGCCCGAGTCCGAGGCGGGTCTGTAATCGCGGCGCAGATGGTCGATTCTTCCGGAACCCCAGTCATCGCCCCCGATTGTTCGAGTCCGTAATAAATCCCTTCATCGGGATCGAGGCGGTGGTACTCCAGGTCAACGCTCCGCAGCCAGGGATCGTCGTCCGCAAGATTCTGGGAAGATTGGAATCCACGAATCAACACCAGCTTGGCAACCCAATCCAGCCGGTTTTGGCACCGAAGATAATCGCATTCGAGATCGTCCAGGATTGTCTCCCAGTCCTCGACCAGACTCCTCTTCTCAAAATCGGTCAAATCGCACTCCTGTTTCACCGCCTCAAGATAGGTGCGTTGAATGGACACCGCTGTGGATCCCGCCCCGTTCTCCAGGCGAACGGGCCACTCAAAATTCGAGTCTCGCGAGATCGCTTTTAGCGAGCCGAGAGGATCCGCGATCCGCGGGTACTGATGATTGGGTGACTGCAAAAGAGCCTCCAGTACCAGCGCGGTGGTGCCAACCTTCAGTCGAGTCGCAAACGGCGACATGTTTGCGTCTCCGAGGATAACATGGAAACGGCGGAACATCTTTGGGTTTGCGTGGGGCTCGTCCCGCGTGTTTATCAGCGGGCGGTGCTGCATGGTATCCACGCTCTGCAATTCGCTGAAAAAATCACTGCGCTGGGCAATTTGAAAACCAGCGGAAACAAAGTGATCCTCTGATTCGACCGCGAACTTGCCGGCGCCGGCGAAGATTTGCCGAGTTACAAGGAACGACTGTATGCCACGGACCAGGCTTTCCCATGGAAGAGACCTCGGCAAGAGGTAGTTTTCATGGCATCCGTAGCTGTGCCCCAAGAAGTCCGTGTTGTTTTTGTAGAGCAAAACCTTGGAGCCGCCGCTTTCGGAAAGATGTTTTCCACAACCCATGACGATCCGTTCGCCGGCTCGGTCGTGCGCCACGAGATCCGAAATCGATTGGCATTCGGGCGTGCAATACTCCGGGTGCGCGTGGTCGTTGTAGAATCGCGCTCCATTGCCCAGCACCAGGTCGCTCTTAATCTCAACGAAACTCATCTCCCGCTCGGCATCTTGTTCGGAATACCCGGATTCGTCGCTGTCTTGTCGGAGTTCGCGCACTCGAAAACCGCGCATATCCAGATGGGGATCCTCACTTTCGTAATCCCAGCGCATCCTCACGCCGGGTTGGGTCGCGCTGCGAACGAGGGCGATCGATTCGGCGACGACATCGATTTCCTCGGAAGTGTCACGAGTGATTCCGAACTCTGTCTCGAGACCAAACTGAATGAGGTGTGGATTCATGACGAATTTTCGTTTTGGGACGCAACTCTGATCTTCGTCACAGGTTCCAGATACGAGACGGTTAGAACCCAGCGGTCTAAATGATCCCGCTTCCGTGGCTCGTGCGGGATCGCGGCCGCACCGGGCCAAGCCGAATGACGTTTTCCGGTTCCAAGTCTGTAAGCTTGAGCCAATCTTCCGTAACGTCGCTTGATGGAAAAAGATCATTCTCGGCGTATTCGAGCCGAAGCGCATGAAGCAAATCTTCCCGCGTGAGTGAAGTCTCGGCTTTCGTCTCGATAGACCTTCGAATCGCTTGACTCTTGGCCCGCTCCACGATTGCGGCGACAATGGCGCCGCTCGCCAAATCACCCCTGTAGAGTACTTCCCTGCGTCCGCTGCGATAAATCACTTCCAGGAATTGATTGTCTTCGACGCGCGCGAATTGCGCTTCGGTCACGGCTTCGGCGAGTTCGGTGTTGGGCTCTGCGAGAGGAAGACTTTCGCGCAAATAGATTTCGAAAATCCGGCGGACACCGTCGCGATCCGGTCGGCGCACCTTGATTTTTCTGTCGATCCTTCCGGGCCGGAGGATTGCGGGATCGATGAGATCGGCGCGATTCGATGCCAAAATGACAACGACGTTTTGAAGCGGTTCCAATCCGTCCATTTCGGTGCAAAACATGGGCACCAAAGTGCTCAGAATGCTTTGATACCGGCCCGCCCGGCGAGTGCTCAGGATCGATTCAGCCTCATCGATAAAAAGAAATGCCAGCGCGCCGTTCGAGGCCTTTTCGCGGCATTGGGCGAAAAGATCGCGGACTAGGCGTTCGGATTCGCCCACCCACATGTTCAGTATTTCCGGGCCCTGGACGTGCAGAAAGAACTCGGGACGATCGATGCTCGTGTGCATTTTCACCTGCTTCCGCAGGTTGAAGGCAGTTGCCTTTCCCAGCATCGTTTTGCCGCAGCCTGGCGGGCCGTAAAGAAGGAATCCTTTGGGAACGGAATGTTCGAATCGTTCGAACAAACCGCGATGCATGAACGGCAGTTCAATTGTTTCTCGAATTGCGCGCACGGCTTCGTCTTGTCCGCCGATGGCCTCCCATGGCAGCTCTGTGATCGTTTCTAAAGAGCGGTCTGTCCGCTTCCCGGAGCCGACAACCTCGACAGCAACACGCTGATTGGCATCCAATCGAACTTCCAAACCCGGCTTAAGTTTCTCCTTGGCGAGCAGTGCGGAGCGGGCGAGCACGAGCGGCATCAATCCGGCTTCCTGGCCGACCCTCAGACGCCCGTCAGAAAGCAGCTCGTCAATGCGAACGATCGGCCCATTTCGATCGTATCCCAATGATTGAACAACAGCGAAAGCTTCATTGCAAAGAACCCGCTCGCCCATCCGAAGATCTGCGAGGGGCACTTGCGGATCGACCCGGCACACATAATCGTTTCCGCCCACGCACACATGCGCTTTGTCGGGTTCGACGTGCATGAGGAACGTCCCCACCCGAAAGGCCGGCGAACGAAGTTTTTCGACAATGGCGTCCAGTCGTTCGAGTGCCTCTTGCGCTTGGAAATGGGTTTCTTCCAAGGACACGATTCGTTCCCGCAAATAGACGAGATCGATTATTGAAGGATGTCGAGGAGGCAATCTGGAGGCGATTAGGTCGATAAGCTGCAGCGTGGAAAGTCCATCCATTTCCTCGCTGCGCAACAAGTCGCTCAAGGACGCCTGCGTTGTGTGTTCGCCGTCGGCTCGCTTGCTCGCCGCAGAAGAAGAAGCGGCTGATTTTTTCTTCGGATCTGCCATGCGTGGAACTTAACTCGCTCTTTTCCTTTTGCAAACAGGGATATCCGATCTGCCGTTAATTTGGGTTCACCGAAACACTCTCGCCATATCGGCGCAGGATTTCACGCGCGGCCTGGCGGATGGACATGGCCAGTTTTGCGGGTTGAAGGACGACCGCTCTTCCGCCCCAGTTTAACACCCATCGCTCAATTTCCACCAGACTTGATAGCTTGAGCCGCAGTTCCACTTCACCATCCGGAAGTTCGATGAGGCTCTGGGACGGATGCCATTTCTTTTCCCGGATAAAATCCGCCACAGCGGCGTCGAATCGAATCTGGATGTCGAACGCTTCGTTTCCTGAATGGATGCCGAAGCTATCGTGCAGGCGTTTTTCCAGTGAGAATCGCTCGGGCTTGGAGAACTTCTTTCCCGTTCTTTCCACCTGCGTGATTCGACTCGGGGCGAAGGTTCGGATGTCGTTGCGAAGATGGTCGAATCCGAAAAGAAACCACTCTCCATTGACGTTGGCTAAATGATAGGGATCAATGGTTCTCAATTCGATCTCTCGCCGGCCGGGTTTGCGATAGTGAATAACTATCTGCTGATGCTGGGCGGCGGCCTTCGCCAAAGCGTCAAATCTTGCCAAATCAATGAGCGGTTCCGCGCTCGTGCGAAATGAGATCGTCTGGTCCCAATCAGCCAGGTTTAGCGAAATCGTTTCCGGCAACGATGCGGACATCTTCTTAAACGCGCTGACGAGCGGTTTCTCAAAGCTTGTGCCCCGATATTGCTGGAGCGCTTTTTCCGCAACCAAAAGGGCGACTAATTCGCCCTCTGTTATTTGAACCGTGGGAAAGGATTCGACTTCTTCGCTGTAGAAATATCCGAAACGGCTTCCGTCGTATTCCAAGGGGAGGTCCAAACGGTCTCGCATGAACTCGACGTCGCGTTGAATGGATTTCGTGCTGACTTCAAGTTCGCGGGCGAGAGTTGACGCGTTTGGATACTCTCGGGATTGAATGCGCTTATGAATGCGCAGCATCCGCTCCAAAGGGGGTCTGGAGAATGGTAAATGAGACCCTTTGCCATCCCGTTTCTTCATCACATGAAAGGAATCGGGAAAGTCGAAGTGCGCCGTTGCGATGATCTCCCGGCGCAGGGGCTCCTCGGACGCGAATCCTCGGAGAGTTAATCCCGATCTTAGGCCAGTTTCGAGAGCAATTCTTCGTTGGTCTTGTTCTTCTTCAATGCGGCGTTCAAGGTTTCCATGGCTTCCACCGGGTTTAAATCCACCATTGTCCGTCGCAGCTTTCGAATGGCTTCAATAAATTTCACGTTGAACAGTTTTTCCTCCTTGCGGGTGCCGCTCTTTGGAATATCGATTGCGGGAAAGAGGCGCCGATCAGAAAGCTTGCGATCCAAAATCAGTTCCATGTTTCCCGTGCCCTTAAACTCTTGAAAGATCAATTCGTCCATCCGGGAACCGGTATCCACCAATGCGGTTGCGATGATCGTGAGCGAGCCGCCCTCTTCAATTTTCCTGGCCGAGGCAAACATCTTGCGCGGAATCTCCAATGCGCGGGCATCGACACCCCCGGTCATTGTCCGCCCGCTTCCGCCATGAACGCTATTATAGGCTCGCGCCACCCTCGTGATGGAATCCAGCAACACGAGAACATCCTTTCCGGATTCAACCATTCGGCGGCAGCGTTCAATCATGAATCGGGACAAGCGAACATGAGTCTCGAGATCCATATCGTTTGACGACGCGACCACCTCCGCTTTGACCGACCTCTGAAAGTCAGTGACCTCTTCGGGGCGTTCGTCAATGAGCAGGACGAGAACATGCACGTCCGGGTGATTCTCCGAGACGGCGTTGGCGATTAGTTTCAAGATCGTCGTTTTTCCGGTTCTCGGAGGCGCCACAATCAAACCGCGTGTTCCTTTGCCGATTGGAGTCACGAGATCGATGATGCGTGTTTCCAGAAGCTCCGGCGTTGTTTCCAGTCTAAACTTCTCAAGGGGATCGATGGTTGTGAGGTTTTCAAAACGCATCGCCTTGGTGTAATCGCCGAACGGCATGTCATTGACCGTCGTCACTTCGCGCAGTTGCGGACTGGTCCCGCGATGAGGCGGCTGCGTTGGACCGCCAACGAGGCATCCTTCGCGCAGGAAATTCTTCTTGATTGTGTCCGGCGTGACAAAAATATCAGTTGGTTTTGGTTGGAAATGGTGATCCCTGGACCGAAGAAAACCAAACCCCTTTTCGGAAATCTCCAGAAATCCGGATCCAAAATCGGACGCCGTGCTCGACGCTTTACTCATAGGTATGTGTGTTCAATGTCTAAAAGGTCTTTGCCAAAAAATAGGCAACGTAATGCTAACGCTTGAAACCTGAATTAGGGAGAACCGCTGACCCGAAATAGATTCCGAACCCACCGCAGGGTCCAGCCGGTTAGACCTGTGACAGTAGATAGTTAATACAAAAGCGGAGATGTGCAACAATTATTTTGGAGACAGAATTCTTCTCCCCGATGCGCGTGCATTCTACGGGCAGCACCGAGTGACGATCGGAACAACCGTCCTTCGTGTGGATCTTAAAAGCGCCGAAGGGACGAAACCAATCTCTTTGGTGAAGCCGTAAACGGAGCGATCAGAGCGCCAGTCGAATCACAAAATTCTGCCCGGAAACCGCAACCGCCCGGATCGTAATCGCTGGACTGTCCCGGGAGGTCAATCGAAAGAATCGGCTGGCACCCGAGATTGCTGAAATGGGAATGGTGATTGTGTCATCGGAGATTGTCGCGGAGGATTCGATCGCAAATGGTCCATCGACTTGGGCCGCTGATTCCACGAGGAAGTTCCGCGTTGGTTGGATCTCCGATTCCGCGGGCACAAACACGAAATAGTTGAGCGCCATCGTCCCCCTGGTTCGCAGTCCCGGTTCTCCTCCCAGAGTGAGCCGCAGTGTTTTCTTGCCCGAGAGATTCAGCACCGCGCGATTGCCGGTTTCATCGGTTAGCGGAACAAACCGATAGTTGGTTTTTATCCCAAGATTGGGAACATTGAAGATCCCGAGCCGCGAGGTGTTCTGGTCGGGCCGCGAGGGATCGCTGGTTACTTCGTCGAGGAAAATTTGCTGAGTGACGCGCGCGGCGACACGCAGATAGACGTTGTACGGGCCATCCGAGAAATCGCGCGTGTAGTTCAGCCATTCCCCGCCCTCTGTTCCGCGGACCTGGTATTCGGGCAGATTCAGGGACGCGTATTTGCGTCGGACAAAATCGTTGATCGGGGCATCGAGCCCTCCGTATCGGTCCAGGGCTCCGATTTCGGACGACCCCGCCTGGGTGCCAACGTAGTTGGCAAATCGGAACTCGGGTGTTTCCCCGCTACCCTCTTCTTCCGAACGATCGAAGTAGTCAATGCCCGGCTCCCCGATTCGGTCGAGATAACCGTTCGTTGCGTTCACATCTGTGGCATCGATCAAACGTCCGGACGGAGCGGGATCATCAATATACTGGCCGCTTCGAAAATTGAAATCCTCCGCTTCGATCACTTTGACGTCTGCCGACTCCAGGAATTCGTCAGAAAAGGTGTCGAATGTCCATTCTGTGGAGGAACGAACTCCGGCGGCATTTGCCAATTGAATGACGCCGTCATAGACGGTATTGGCGCGCAGGTTTCCGAGTCGCGCTTTCAATCCAGCATCGGTTTCTTCGAACGTGATTTGGGAACTCATGTTCTGACCGTTCAATAGGAGAGTCACATTTCCGGGGAGAATCTTTTCCTCGCTCAATGTCGTGGCAATAAATTGGATCGCTGAGGCGGGTGAAACAAAAGTGGTCCGATCCAGTGGTATCAGTTCGATTGGCTGGGGCCAGCCTGGAATACCCCGGGAGGCGCCAGGTTCGGGAACAAGAGAGGGTTCGGTTGTGAGAGTGTAATTGTCGAAGGTCGCATCCGTTCTGCCGGCGACCGGATCGAGGGTTGCCTCGCCCGCGTAAAAATTAAAAAGGCCGGCTTCGCCTTGCGAATAGACCGGGTCCTCTTTGGAGAACGTGACGATCGGCGATGTCAAATTGGCAAGGTCGTACACCTGTCCAATCAGAGTCGTGCCTCGAGCGGTCATGCAGAACCGGTATCCGCGACCGGGTTCCAGGTTTAGTTCCGCGTATCGAATAGCGCCCGAGGGAACTTCTCCGGTCACTTTGTTGAACTGGATCTGTCCGGGGCCCCCTGAAATCTGTTGCGCATTGTAGTTCATGGAGTATCCGGTCGTTGTGCCAATCCCGAGGGTCTCCGTGCGGAACAAAAAACCGATCGATTGATCCAGGCTATTGTCCCAGTCGATCAAATCCACTGCCACGGTAAAATCCGTGTAGGATTGGATCACGCGGCTTCCGGCGCGAGCGGGTCCAAGATTTGAAATAGGAGGGGCCGCGCTCTGAATTCGATAGGCTTTGCCACCCAAACCGTCGTCAGGAAACGAGAATGTTGCAGCGACGCCGATCGGCGCGAGGGGAGCGAATCGCGTCCATCCATTGTCATTTCCATCGTCGAAATTTTCGAACTGCGCAGCTCCAATCTGGAGGGTTGTCAGGAGCATGACAGCCAGCAGTCGGAGGTATGTCATCGGATCGTGTGCGTGTGGGGCGGAGTTTGTTTTTTTCATCGGACAAGTTTGTCTATTTTGCCGAAGGGAGTGGTGTCAGAGGAGGCAAACTGCGGACTGTTTGTGGACAGAACAGCGATATTGCATGGGGACGGTTTTCTCTTCCGGTTCGGCGAACCGGTCTTGGACACGGAGCATCTTCAAAAAACTGCACGCTAAACGAAATCATGAACCTGGAATTGGCGCGGCAGCGTCTTGGACTGCGGTGACGAAACGTAGTGGAGTCACCGCTTTGGCACGGGAGATTTCGAACATATTGGGGTGCTGGCGGCGCGCTCGTTGCAATCCGAAAGCGGCGACTCCGCAGGCTCCGTCGCCGCAGTCCAAGACCTGGCGGTTTTTCCGACGTTCCATGGGGCGCTCCCGTGCTCTTTCGCCCGCGCCCTAGCGCCGCTTCTGGTCGACGGCGGCTGTGGCCCGCGAAAGCGGTTCCGGAAGTGCAGTCCGATGCCCGCGCGGAGTAACGGCCTCTACGTTGATGCTGAAGGATTTTGGCCATACTGCATTCCGGCTCGGCTGGCATCAATCCAAGGCCACACAGAAAAGATGTTTTTCACCGCGGATTAACAATCGGTTGGCGATGGGAACCGGTGACGCGATCACGCGTTCTCCCATCTGATTCTCGGCAAGCACTTCGAATCCATTGTCCACCTTCGCCACAAAAACAGTCCCGTCTTCGCGTGCCGCATAGAGTTTCCCATCCGCGAGAGTGGGCGAGGCGTAGAAGCTGAATCTTGCCCTGGGAAACTCGCCGGACCAATCGGATTTGCCAGTCACCGGGTCGATGCACTCCACTTGCCCTCGATCTCCCACGACATAAATGCGTCCTTTGTATTCAGCCGGCGTCGGAACAAAGGAACCGGTGTCTTCACGCTTCCAAAGACGGTGCGTCGCTGTTACTTCGCCGCTGCCGCCAAGCTTGACGCCGTGGAGCCTGGGCTGTCCCTTATCCGCCCGCCCGAAACAGACAATCGCCATATCCCCAGCAATCACAGGCGAAGCGACTGCTGGCCAGAAAGCCGTGGATCGAGGATTAAAATCACCGCAAGACCAGAGCGTCTTTCCATTCGCGGCGTCGTGGGCGGTGAGTCGCGCTGAGCACCACACCAACAAAGCCTGAGTTCCGTCGCGATCAAAAACAACCGGAGTATTGTAACCGTGATCGACTTCAGTTGGCACTTCGTAATCCCGGGCAACTCGCCAGCGCAGTTCACCCGATATCTTATCAAACGCTGCCAGCCACGATTCGCCGCCGTGCATGCGCGCCATTATGACGTGTTCTTTGGTCAAAACGGGAGATGTTCCATGGTCCCAAAACAGATCCGCTTCGCCAAATCGATCCACGAGGTTCTCTTTCCATCGAATCTTGCCGTCGAATTCCACCGCCGCGAAATGACCGCTCTTGAAATAGACGAAGATCCCGTTGCCGTCGGTGACGGGAGACGGATTGCTGCCTGAACCATTTTGATGTTTGCCTTTGCTTTCCGGTCCCAGAGTGGATTGCCACAAGAGTTTTCCCGACCAATCAAACGCGAGCACCGCGTCTTGGCCATCGACAGGTGCGGTCAGATAAATGCGTTCATTCCAAACAATCGGTGTGGAACATCCTTTCCCGGGCAGGCTCGTTTTCCATAGGACATGATCGGCATCCCATTTCACAGGATAGGATCCGGCGGTGGTGCTTCCGTTGTTGTCGGGGCCGCGCCAGCTTGGCCAGTTTGCATGACAGTTCCAGCGGATCTTCCACAAGGAAATGAGGGAAGAATTCACTGATAGGCCTGATTTCATTGACGTTTCCGGTT
>JAQBVM010000195.1 GCA_027623095.1 Verrucomicrobiota bacterium | reverse complement strand
CCGAAACTCGAATCTTACCAGATGCAGCATTGATCCTTAATAGTGGTCACCCGCCTTAGTGCTCCTCTCCTCAATCTGATGAGAAAGAAGCAGCCGTTCAGGCGTGTCCTCATCTAGAGATGCGCCCATTCGTGGCCGTGGCTGCTTCAATTCCTTTACAAAGGCGCCCAAAAGACTAAGCTTCAGCCGAGACTCACACATGCGGATCGAATGCGTGGTCTTGGGTGACTTTGCGAAACACAGCGTTAGTTGGAACATGAATCAATAACAGGTCCGGAACCTGTTGGAATGTCGCTTCACCGTGTTGTTTGCGAACCGAAAGCGCGCGGCACGATACGAAGTGTTTGGATGATTTCGGTAAGAGCGGAAGTTTTGTTTCCGCCTTTAGCCGAAACGGAACCATGAAAACCTCAATTACAGGCGCGCGGCGCACCGCCTCGCGTTTACTAGTGAAGTTTTTCTGTTTTGGATTCTTGTTCTCGAGTGCGGCAGTTTTCTGCGCCAATGCAGACCCCCCCAATCCATCTGGGCTTAATCCCGAAGTCCGGTTGAGCAACCTCGCGGATTTCAGTTTGGAGGCTCTCCTAAATATGGAGGTGACCTCGGTTGCGAAGAAGGAACAGAAACTCTCCGAGACGGCGGCGGCGGTTTATGTGGTCGGGCAGGAAGAATTACGCCGGTCGGGAGCCACCACCATTGCAGAAGCGCTTCGTTCGGTGCCTGGAATCGAAGTGGCGCGGTTGGATTCGCACAATTGGGCGATCACTTCGCGCGGTTTTAACGACACGTTTGCCAACAAGCTTCTTGTCATGATGGACGGGCGGAGTGTTTATACGCCGTTGTTTTCGGGGGTCCATTGGGATGTGCAAGACACTTTGATGGAGGATATTGACCGAATCGAGGTAATCCGGGGACCGGGCGCGAGTTTGTGGGGAGCCAACGCGGTGAATGGTGTCATCAACATCATCACGAAGAGCGCAAAAGACACTCAAGGGGGACTGCTATTCGGAGGAGGAGGCACCGAAGAACGCGGATTCGGCGGAGCGCGCTATGGAGGAAAAATCAGCTCGAACGCCTACTATCGCGTGTATGGCAAATATCTCGCTCGGGATGGCTCGGCAGCCGAAGACGGTTCGGATGCCAACGACGCGTGGGAGATGGGCCGGGGAGGATTCCGAATCGACTGGGACGCCGCAGACAAGAACCGATTGACATTCCAAGGGGATATCTATGACGGCGACTTAGATCAAAGTTTCACACTATTCTCATCCACCCCTCGAAATGCCAGTTTCACAGCGCCCTACAGCACCAGGGTCAGCGGAGGAAACTTGATTGGGCGTTGGACCCATCAAATTGGGGACGAATCGGACTTTAGAGTGCAGGCTTACTACGATCGAACCCGGCGGGACTATATCCTTCTGAAGGAAAACCGAGACACGTTCGACATCGATTTTCAGCACCGATTTCCCCTTGGAGACCGGCAGGATATTATTTGGGGAACCGGTTACAGGGTCTCCGCCGACGAAATCGGCAACAGCTTCGACTTGGTCGTCGATCCGGATCGCGAAACTGTTCATCTGTTCAACGGTTTTGTTCAGGATGAAATTGTTTTGGTCGAAGATGAATTGACACTGACTCTCGGAACAAAGCTTGAGCACAACGATTTCACAGGATTCGAGATCCAGCCCAGCGGGCGGATCGCTTGGACGCCGCACGCCCGCCATACCCTCTGGGCTTCTGCCGCGCGGGCGGTGCGAACCCCTTCACGTACCGAAGTGGATGGACGCCTTCTGATTGATGCGAAGTATGCTCCGCTTGAGGAATTGTTTCCCGGGCTTCCTCCGATTCTGGGAAGCATAAAGGCGAATCCGAGTTTCGAGTCGGAGGATCTGCGCGCATTTGAAATCGGCTACCGAGTTCAGCCGCATAGCAAGCTGACATTGGATGCGGCAACGTTTTATAATCTTTATGACAACTTGCGAAGCGGCGAACTGGGCACTCCGATCTTTGAGTTCGCTCCACCTCCCCCGCACTTCAATCTGCTCATCGGAAACGGCCTGTCCGGAGAAACCTATGGTGCCGAGCTTGCAGCAAATTGGCAGCTCACCGACTGGTGGCGCTGGAGCGTCAGTTACACTTTTCTCAAGATTCAGATTCACACAGATCCAAACAGCACGGACACGTCGCAGGAACGAATCAACGAGACGGGAAGCCCGGCACACCGGGTGGCATTTCGATCGATGATGGACCTGCCCCGTGGCTTCGAATTGGACGCCGGCATCCGGCATGTTGGGGGTATGCCGCGCGGCGGCATCCCCGGCTATCTGGTCGCGGACGTTCGGCTGGGCTGGCACCCGGTTCCAAGCCTGGAACTGTCAATCGTGGGACAGAACCTTTTGGACGACCGCCATCGGGAATACGCCCCTGACCTGATCAGAATTCAAAAAACGGACGTTCAACACAGTGTCTATGCGAAGGCAACGTGGCGTTTCTAGTATCAGAACATTTTCGCGCCGAGGCGGTTAGATCCGGCGGCTCCAAGCAAACCGCGGCAGTGAAAAATCGTCGCAAGGCGGTCGATTGCCGGATCTTGTTGTCCGCTGTTCTGTACCTGGCGCTGAGCGTTTTCTCGATCGCGGGTGCCGAATCCTTTGAGTTGACAGAAGCCAGGCTAAAGGCAGCGGCTACCTACGGCATCGCGAAATTCATCCACTGGCCGGAAAACGCATTTCCCGATCCAGAAGCGCCTGTTGTTTTCGCGGTACTCGGCGAAGACCCGTTTGGCGCGGATCTAAAGGAGATCCTAAAGGACAAAACTATTAACGGTCGCCCGGTTATCGTGATGCGATCCCGTCAACTAAAGGACCTCATGCAGTGCCATATTCTGTTTATCTCAGATTCAGAAGAGAAACGGATTGCCGAGATTCTTGAGGCTGTCCAGGGACATCCGATTTTGACGGTCGCTGATATAGCGCGCTTCCCTGAGCAAGGTGGAATTCTCAACGTCATCATGGATGGTCGGAGAGTCGCGT
Organism: Verrucomicrobiota bacterium; assembly: GCA_027623095.1. Taxonomy (GTDB): domain Bacteria; phylum Verrucomicrobiota; class Verrucomicrobiia; order Limisphaerales; family SIBE01; genus JAIPJX01. The sequence continues at coordinate 11,090 of JAQBVM010000195.1, read as the reverse complement.
TCGAAATAAACCTTTCAGCAGCGAATCGAGCCTCGCTGACTGTGGAATCCCGGCTTTCGAAACTCGCCCGAAAAATCCATACCGATCCACTAAAATAGGCGCACCGATTGAACCGGCTTCGTAACATATCCATTCAGCGCAAGCTCGTGATGATTATCATGACCGGCGGCTCGGTAGGGCTGTTCATTGCATGCACGGCGTTTGTGACGGAGGAATGGTCAATGTTCCGGAAAACAACGGTCGAAGAACTGACAACTCTGGCCGATATTATTGGTTACAACTGCGCCCCCGCGTTGGTCCTCGACGATCGCGATGGAGCCGAGAAAACCCTCGACAGCCTCAAGGCCAAACCGCATATCGATTCCGCCTGCATATTCAAGCCTTCCAGCGCAATTCTTGCGGAGTGGGTTCCCATTGGCGCGCAGGCTACTTTCCCCACGTCCGTCCCGACAAATTACGTGTATCGATTTGAAAGCGACCACTTGGTTCTGTTCAAGAGTATCGTGGAGGACAATGAAGTGATCGGGACTGTGTATCTGCGCTCCAATTTGACGGCGATTGACACCAGGCTGAAACGCTACGCCAGAATTGTGATTCTTGTGCTTCTGGCTTCGATCCTCGTGACATGGCGCGTCTCGTCCAAGCTCCAGAGAATCATCTCCGAACCGATTCTCAGTCTGCTTAGAACCGCTGAGGGAGTGGCTCGCGATCAAGATTTTAGTATTCGCGCCCAATCGCATGGGGAAGACGAACTGGGAATGCTTGTCCAAGGCTTCAATAACATGCTTGCTCAGATTCAGGCCCGCGACGCCGCTCTCCAACAGGCGCAGGAAAACCTTGAGAAGACCGTTGACGAGCGCACACGGGAACTGAGGCAGGAAATCGTAGAGCGGGAACAAGCCGAAAGAAAACTCACCGCTCTTCACCGCGAGTTACTCGCAACGTCGCGAAAAGCTGGAATGGCGGAAGTCGCAACCGGCGTGCTGCATAACGTCGGAAATGTCCTGAACAGCGTCAATGTTTCGACAATTTTAATCGGCGAGCGGATTCGGCGCTCCAAGACGTCGAACCTGAGGAAGGTCGCCTCTCTCATTCAGGAACACTCCGAGAACTTTGAGCAATTCGTTCGGCGGGACGAGAAAGGCAAACTCGTTCTCCAATATATTCTTGATCTCGCAGAACATTTGGACTCTGAACAGAAGGAGTCGCTCAGCGAATTGAACTCGCTCACCACCAACGTGGAACATATCAAAGAGATCGTCGCGATGCAGCAGAGCTACGCAAGTGTTTCTGGCATGATCGAGTCCCTTTCCATCGTCGATTTGGTGGAGGACGCGCTTCGGATGTACTCCAGCGGATTTCAAAGCAAGGGGATTCATGTCGAGCGGGTGTATATGCAATCGCCCGTGGTTTCCATGGACAAACATCGAGTCTTGCAGATTGTGGCAAATCTGATCGCCAATGCTCAGGACGCGATCATGGAGACCGATCGATCGGATCGGACTATCACCATCGAAATTACGCTGACGGAAAACGGCGGAGTGCGCATCGCCGTGTCCGATAATGGCGTGGGAATTCGCAAAGAGAATCTGACACGCGTGTTTTCGCACGGATTCACGACGAAGAGAGAGGGACACGGTTTTGGCCTTCATTACGGTGCTTTGGCGGCTCATGAAATGGGCGGAACTCTTTTGGCGGAGAGCGATGGTGAGGGGAAAGGAGCGCGATTTGTCTTGGAGTTGCCCCTTGTCATCCGAGATCCAAACCGGCATGAGGACGGTCCTCGGGAGCGGTCGTTGACGTAATTTCTCAGTCAACTCCGGCAGGGTCGCCGACTGCGCACCGTGGGCTCGCGGCAGAGCGAAATTCTTCTGTGAAAATCGGCACCAACGACGCAGTTAATGATCGGTCAAATGCCGGCCGGGTCGCGTGCATCATTTTCCAAACCGTGCCCGAACATCTTCGAGAAGTCTCGGAATGTACGACGAATATCGCCCGTGAGGAAAATTCCCTTTGCCTGGGAACGCCGCAACGACATCCGCGATGGGCGCGGCCTTGGCACCGAGTGAGTCAATGGCATTCAGAGCTGCCATCGAAACGAAGGCTCCGTTCTTATCGAGCGGACCGAGTGTGACTAACGTATCGAGCGCCGCTTTCAGCTCTGTCTCGAGTCCATAGCGCCCGATCGCTTCCGCGGCAACGATTCGAACGTAAGGCGATGAATCCTCCAGCGCCGCGATCAGTTCCACTCGGTTCGGGGCCACTCCGCTTTGCTCGCGCATCAGAAGTCCCAATGCCGCCCAGTAACGCACGGCGCTGTCGCTGTCCTTAAGCGCCCGTTTCAACACGGGAATTCCGCCCGGCTGAAGCATGGACGCAACCTCCGCGATTTCGGAAATTCGTTCCATCGGATACCGGTCTCCGTCACGGGCAAAATCATACGGCGCGCCTCCCTGGGAACGGGAATGAATCTCTCCCTCGGGAAGAAAACCCAAATCACGAATCTCGAGCGCCAGCGCTTGTTGGGCTTTCCGAAGGTTCTTGCGAATTTCCTGGTGGTCCGCGGAACCCGCGAGATTGTGAACTTCGTCAGGATCATTTTGCAGGTCGTAAAGTTCCTCGGGAGCTTTCGTGTTCCAAAAAATATCTTGCGAGGGCGTCAGCTTCCCTTCGTCGTGCAGTTTCTTCCAGACTGCGGTTGTCGGCGTCTGGAACATATAATCGATGTGCTGCCCATAAATCTTATGGGGCATGTAATTCCGGATATAGACATACCGGCCGTCAGTGACGCTTCGCACAAAGTCATACCGTTCGTCCATCCGCCCTCGAAATCCATAGACATACGGCTGGGGCGCTTCCTGGAACGCGCCCATGAACGCGTGGCCCTGCATCCATTCGGGCGGCTGAATTCCCGCAAGACTAAGCAGTGTTGGCGGAAAATCGACGAAACTGACAAGGCGATCCGACTTTCCACCAGCTTTGTATTCTGGAGGCGCAAGATGCTTGAACTTCTCGGGAATGTGAACGACTAGCGGAACGTGAAGGCCTGAATTGTAAGGCCACCGTTTGTTGCGAGGCATTCCGGAACCGTGGTCCGCGTAAAAGAAAACGATCGTGTCATCCGCAAGGCCGTCGGCGGTTAGTTCCTGTAAGATCCTGCCCGCATCGGCATCCGCCGCCGTTACCGTGTCATAGTACTGCGCCCAATCCTGCCGAACTTCGGGAGTGTCCGGATGGTAGGCAGGCACGCGCACCCTGGCGGGATCGTGTTTCTGTGTGTGCGGGCGAATACGCAACTGGCTCTCATGGCTCTTGGTCGAATTGAACACAGCGAAAAAGGGCTGCCCCGGCTGCCGGTTTCGCCAATGCGCGCGATTCGAGGAAGCATCCCAAACTGTTCCAGGTTCCGCGATATTGTAGTCCTCTTTGGAACGGTTGGTGCAATAGTAGCCGATTTCCCGGAGGTATTGTGGATACATTTTCTTGCCGGCCGGAAAGGGAACCATGCTGCGCATATGCTGCCCACCGGACGATGGAGCGTACAATCCAGCTATCAACGTTGTTCGCGCAGGCGCGCAGACCGGGGCACAAGACCAAGCGTGCGTGTAGAGCAGACCCTTCGCGGCCAGTTGATCGATATTCGGAGTTGTGGCGTAGGCGTCGCCGTAACACCCCATATGCGGGCCGTGGTCCTCGCTTGTTATCCAAAGAACATTCGGGCGCGGCACATCAGCGGCCCCGGTTGTCAATGCAATCGCAATTGCGCCAAGAAGAGAACAAATCGCTCGTTTCATTAAGTTGAGAGTTGATGGATTATGGGTGCCCAGTGGGAAACACGCAAGCATCACGGCTTATTCCCAAATCGCCTCTGTTCGCGCGCAGGACGCTCGGAATGAGGAGAGAATTCCACGAAATCTTTCGCTCTCCGAACCTCTGAACTGCTGCGCCTCACAGAGGCGCGCTCCGGAGCGCGGGTCTGTGACCCGCAGCAATATCAAGTTCAACGAGAAGGACCCAGTTTTTTTGCCTTGTCAACTTTTCCATAAGGTGCAACTTCCTCTTGTCACTCGGATAGTCGGCTAGGTCACAAGCGGAGAGCGCCTGTGAGCCGAACATCCAAAAAAAGGAGGAACGGAATGGCTCAGATCAGCTCAACGCCTGCATTGTCGTCAGATTTGACTAGGAATCCCGCGAAAAAACCAACGAAAAACACGAAGCGGACTATTCGTCTCTTATTCGTGGACGACTGTAAGATCAGTCTCAACGCCTGGAAATTTCACCTCTCGAAACGCTGCGGTTTCTCGGTGACCGGACTCGCTCCGGACCGGCTGCAGACACTCCACCAGGCTGTGCCGTTGGCACCGGACGTTGTCGTCATCACGATTCCGCTTCTCAATTCCAATGGTGTGTCCGCCATGCACCTTCTGCACAAAATCATCCCTTCGGCAAAAGTGATCGGGTTTGGAGGCGACGGCGATTGCAATCGCACACGAGAGATGCTTCGGGCGGGTGCGAAGGGATTCCTGGAAAAGAATTGTTCACCCAGCGATCTGATCCAGGCGATCGAGCGCGTTTCGAGGGGTGAAGTGTTTCTTAGTCCGCGGATTCAACAAATGATGATCGACGTTGATGGAACCACGGCCCGCGCGCCGGCTGAATTCCCCCGCGCGAGCCTGTCGGCGCGCGAATGCGAAATCGTCGGAGAAATCGCGAACGGACTGGCAAACAAAGAGGTTGCGAGCCGGTTGGGGATGAGCGTGCGTACGGTGGAAAAACGCAGATTGATGATCATGCAAAAACTCGGGCTCGCGGGTGTGGCTCAATTAACCAAATACGCGATTCGCCACGGAATTACGGCGCTGGAATAGGAGACGCTTCGACTCGAAGCGGATCTTCTTCCCAGGGATTGTTCCAGACATCGGCTGTGTGCCACCGAGTTGGCGAAAAACTACGGCGCAGTTTTACGCTGAAGATTTCGTAGTTTCCGCCGTTGCGTTGTCCTCCGACGTTTGGTTCTTTGTGTGAAGAGCGGCCGCTTTTCAAGCTCGGACTGGTGAGCTTGCAAGGTTCGGATAAATTCTGGTCGCTGCAAAGGAGGATGGAATGTTCAAACGTATCTTAAAAGAAATCCGATGCGCTTTTGTTGTGTTGTTTGGTTTGTTGAGCGGGACCGCCACCGCGTCGATGACGGTGAATGACTCCAGCGACCGGGCGCTGATCGCCGGTCAAGGCACTCAAACCAGCACGCCCCTCTGGCGGGTTTCCGAACCTTGCCTCAATCTTTGGATCGAGGATGTGCCCCTGAGTTATCTTCCCGCCCGCGGCCCCCATGTCTCTCTCGGCCTGGCTTTCAAACAGCGGGGCCCCAGGCCCTTTGACGAGGATCCCATTCTCAAACCCCGCATCTTCAGTTTCGGCGATCCCTGGGCCTCTTCCTGGCTCTCCTACATCGCCTACACTGACGCTTCCCTCTTCGCCGCCGTCTATTTCCCCGGCGGCGGTTCCAGTGTCTTCACCGCCGATGGCGCTTCCGTCGAGTTTCTCACCAATTCCAAGCTCAGCCGAACCCTCGGCGGCGGCTTCGTCACCTCCTTCGAACGCCTTCATCCCAACGGCGCCAAAGAGATCTATTCCCAAATCTTCCCGGGCTCCAGCCTCAAATACGCCTTTCGCACCGCTCTCATCGATCCCGCCGGCAACTCCATCGGCTTCAATTACTCCACTTTTTACGATGGCAATGGAAAATTGAATCTCCGCTTGAACTCTATTGTCGATGCCGACGGCCGTTTTACCTTTCTCTCTTACAACAGCTACAGCAGCTTTCCCAATCATGTCAACCGCGTGACCGATCCCTCCTCCCGGTATGTCGATCTGAATTACGACGGTTATGGCCGCTTGAGCTCGATCCGCGATGCCGGGGGTTTTTACTCTTCCTTCACCTACGGAGCCAACAACTGGGTCAATTCCATGATCACATTCTACGGAACCACCAGTTTCAACTTGATCGGTCCCGCCGATGCCAATGCCGATGGCCGGGCCGCCATTGTCACTCTGGCCGATAACACCCGGGAACTCTTTGTCTATCGGGACGGTCTTTCGGGTTTGCTGCCCGGTTCTTACCCTGCCGCGGAGGTTCCCAACACCGGCTATCTGACTTCTTTCGATAACTCGGCCATGTACGACCGGAACAGTTTTCATTGGGACCGCAAACAATACTCCGCTCTCTCCCAAAGTTTTTTAAACTCTCTCAATATCAATAACCTGACCGCCGACGATTACCGCAAGGGCCGTCTCTCGCATTGGCTCAAAGAGAATGAAAACGTAGTCTCGCCCGCTTTGTCTCTTTTCCGGGACGCAAGCCCGGATGGATTGGTTGATGGGCAAAAGACATGGCTGGATTACGACGGCCAACCCTCATCCAGCACTCGCGGAACCCGGATCCAGCCCCGGTTTGTCGCGCAGGCGGTGCCGGGCAATCCCGCCCGCTGGAGCCGTTCCCAGCGCAATCCATGGGGCCATGTCACCGAGTGGCTTTCCTCCTACACCGACCCGAACACCGGCGGAGCCGCAAGCCGCTCTTTCACCTACTCTTACATCAACAATGACATCGATCTGCGGGAGGAACGCGACCCTCAGGGCCAGGCCCTGCGCAGTTACACCTACAACGGCAATCACCAGGTGCTGACTCGCGGCGAACGCGTCGATTCCCAAACCCAATACACCACCACTTACACCTACGACCCAACAACCCGTCAACTCACCCTGGTGGCCCGGCCCGATGGAAGTTCCGCCACATACAATTACACCACCGACCGCAGACTCTCCCAAACCATTGATCAACCTTCCGGAACCACTCACTCCTTCACCTACTATTCCAACGGGCTGCCTTACACCCACACCGATCCCCGCGGCTTTGTACGATTCTTCTACTGGGACAATCTCCAGCGGCTCACCCAGATCATTTTCACGGGTGGATCCTCTCTCCAGCATACTTACAGCGGCCTCAACCTGGCCTCGACCCGGGACCGGCGGGGTTACACCACCTACTTCGGCTACGATACGCTCGGACAGCTTGCCGCGGTGACCGATCCTTCCGGTCGAACCACCCAATACACCTATTCCCTCAGCGGACCCGTGGCGAGTATTCGCAACGCGCTGGCCCAGTTCACCAACATGGCTTACGACAACAACGGACGGTTCATTCAGATCACCGATCCCGGCGGCAAAAGGCGGAGCTTCGAGTACGATTCCCTTGGCCAGCTCGTGACCCTCAAAGATCACGATGGCAACGTGATCCAAGAGCGGGAATACAACAACCAAGGATTGTTCAAAGGCATCCGCGATGCCCTGGGCCAAAGCATCTCGGAGATTCGCTACGACATCCTGGACCGGCCCTGGCAATTGAGCGATGTCAGCGGCGCCACCCTTACCCACGCCTATGATGATCTCGGACGATTGAGCCGGCAGGATGTCAGCGGCGGCGGTGCCAGCACCTTCGGTTACTCGGCCCTCGGATTGGAAAGTTTAGATCGGCAGATCCATCCCGGTTTCACACAGAACACCCAGTTTGATTACGACCTGGCCGCCCGGCAGACGACCCGCACGGATGCTCTTCAACAGACCACTCAAACGCAGTTTACCCCCGCCGGAGATCTGGTTCGATTGACCGATCCCAAACAGAAAAACACCCACTGGACCTACGACACTCAGGGACGGCCCGTCACCAAGACCGATCATCTGGGCCAAACCGTGATGATCCTTGGCTACGACGTCCAAGGGCGGGTGACCACGCGCTGGACCCCGGCCCGGGGGACGACCTACTACAGTTACGACCCAGCCGGCAACCTTTATTACATCAATTACCCGAACGATCCGGATGTGAGTTTCATCTACGACCCGTTGAACCGGATTTCGACGATGTTCGACGGCACCGGATCGACCACCTTCAGTTACACCAGTTCCGGAGAACTGGCTGGAGAGGACGGACAGTGGTCTGCCGACAACATCAGTTATTCCTATGACATGAACGGCAGGCGGGTTGGATTCAGTTTGAGCCAGCCCGTGAACGGTCCCTGGACCCAGGCGTATCAATACGATCAGAGAGGCAGGCTGACCGGTTTGACCACCCCGGCCGGAACCTACAGTTACCATTACGCATCGGGCCAATCGAGCGTGGATCAACTCAGCGAACTCCTGGCCAGTGTGACCATGCCCGGAGGTTGGATCGATTACGATTACGAGAGCCGCGGATTGGTCAGTTCGATCGAGTTCTGGAAATCACCCAACACCTTGATCGAACGTTTGAGTTACACCTACAACCAGGGAGGGCAGCGGACGCGGGAAACCCGGCTGAATGATTACGCCGATTACACCTACGATGCCGTTGGCAGGATTGCCACCCTCCGGGGATTCGAGAACGGAGGCATCACCCAAAGACGGCACGAATGGCTCAATTACGCGTATGACGCGGCGGGCAATCTGAGCACCCGGCTCAATGACGGATTGACGCAGAACTTTGCGGTGGAAGACCGCAACCGGCTGACCAGCGCCGGTTACAGCGGATTGCTGACGGTGGCCGGCATGATCTCCGGCAGCGCCTCCAGCGTCACGGTCAACAGTCTGCCCGCCGCGCTGTACGCCGACGGCTCCTTCGCCAGCCAGCCGCTGGCCATTAACACCAGTTACACCGCCCAGGCGGTCAACGGAAACGACAACGCCAGCGACACTATCAGCGTCAATCTGCCCGCCAGCGTGAGTTTGGTCCATGACGCCAACGGCAATCTCACGTGGGACGGCAAACGCAACTTCTTTTATGACGACGAAAACCGGCTCGTGCGCGTGGAAGCCGCCGGGCTGTGGAGGAGCGAGTTTGCCTATGACGGCCTGGGCCGCAGACGGTGGAGGCGGGAATACAGTTGGAACGGAGGCGGCTATTGGCAGAGCGCCGGAGAAGTCCGGTATGTGTACGACGGCCATTTGGTGATCCAGGAGCGCGACGCCAACAACGGTGTTCTGGCGACCTATGTGCGGGGATTGGACAAGAGCATGACATTGGAGGGAGCCGGAGGAATTGGAGGATTGCTCTCAAGAACCGACGGATACGGAACGGTTTATTATTACGGCGACGCGGGAGGAAACGTCCGCGCGCTGATCAATCAGGATCAGCACGTGGTGGCCCGGTATCAATACGACCCCTACGGGAATATGATCGGGCAGAGCGGCGGCCAAGCCGAGGGCAACCTTTACCGGTTCTCGACCAAGGAGTACCACACCATCCACGGGCTCTATTACTTCGGCAGGCGTTATTACGACGCGAACCTCCAACGCTGGCTCACCCCCGATCCCCTCCAAGAATCCGGCGGCCTCAACCTCTACGCCTACGCCGCCAATGATCCCATCAATGCCATCGATCCGTGGGGGTTGGATCCAGCTCTTATCCAAGATCCGGCTTCCGGTTTCTTCGGAATCGTGGACTCCTACGACCTCTATTATCTCGGTTGGCAAGATGTCGTGGATGGAAAGACGATCGACAGAGGCTACGCGGGTTCGATGCCATTACGATACCAACCTTTGCAGGGACTTGGTGGAGCGAGTCTCGAAATGACCTTCGGAGAAACGGCTTCAAGTTTTATGGAGGTTGCGGCTACGCTCGTACCCAGTGTCGTGCTCGGTCCGATCTTGATTCCGTTCGAAGTCGCGGAATCGGCTGCTGATGCGGGGACTCAAAGTGTAGAAGGATCCTCCTTAATTCAGGCACTCTCCTATGCACGCGCAGGCGTGGCATTGGTTACCCCTGTTCTCTTCTTACAAAATCCTGGCACGCCGCGAACGAGTGGGGTAAAGACAATACCTGACAACGCATTCGTCAGAATCGATGCCACTCGGTTTGACAAGTCGATTAGCGAGTTGGGCATTCAGCAGCGATTCTTCGCTGACCAAAAGGTCTGGATGACTCAGTTTAAGCACATCAAGGGCGTGATCGATCCGGCGGCCTTCGAGACGATGCTGTATCGCCAGAATCTATGGCCGAGCACGCAGGGTCGGTTTGCCGATGGTGTCACTATTCGCTTGCTCAACAGTGTCGATGACGCAGTGCCTGCTGGTATTACGAATATGCGAAATGGGATTCCTCAGTGGCGAGTCACGCGAGACATCCCACCGTCCAGCCTGGAGATAATCAATCAACTGCGATGAGCTCACAAAAAACACGAGAGTGGTTTCGGAATGAAATCCTGAGCAGGAAACAGACTGCGCAGGGACCCTCGGAGTATGGCAGTAGAGTAATGCCGACCCTCCAACTCTACAAAGGACTTCAAACCTATGAGGAGCGCAGGACATTTCAAGATGCGCTTGAGATACTTTTGCAGAGCCCGATAGCAGATGAGCGCTCTTATGCAGTTGATGTGTGTTTAGGATTTTTCGTATTTCGGGACGCAATTTAAGACTACGCACCGCCGCTGTGGCCCTCTACAAAGCTTGCCACGCCTGCGTCAACTGTCCTGTCACGGAGTCTCCTTTTTCGTTCCTGAAGGGGTCAGAGATGACTATTGATACATTAACTGGAAGGTGAAACTCTGCGATGATGCCACGAAAGCTGCGTTTGGAATATGAAGGGGCGATCTATCACCTGATGAATCGCGGGGATCGGAAGGAGGACATTTTTGTCGATAACGCGGATCGGCAGCGCTTTCTGGAGACGCTCGGGGAAGCCTGTCAGAAGACCGGATGGCAGGTTCATGCCTATTGCCTGATGCGAAACCACTTTCATCTGGTGGTCGAAACCCTCCGGGCCAATTTGTCTTCGGGCATGCAATGGTTTTTAGGTACTTACACTGCCCGGTTCAATCGGCGGCACAAGCTGTTCGGGCATTTGTTCAGTGGACGTTACAAGTCCTTGATCGTGGACGGCAGCGGCGATGGTTATCTCAAGACGGTGTGTGATTACGTGCATTTGAATCCAGCCCGAGCTCGGTTGATCCCGATCGATGGACCGTTGAGCGCCTATCGGTGGAGCAGTTATGCGGAGTATTTGAGGCCGCCGAAGCAGCGTCCGGAATGGCTGAGGATGGATCGGTTACTGGGGGAATGGG
>JAQBVM010000194.1 GCA_027623095.1 Verrucomicrobiota bacterium | reverse complement strand
AAATGCCCCCTCCAGGCACCCTCCTTCGGAATTTTTTTCACCCCGCCGCTTAGGCGAGGATTTGGGCGTCTGATCGACTGTTGCCGTTGTTATTTATTCAACGTTAGTGTACAGGGTTTCTACGAGCATCATGACGCACTCTCAGCCGCATTCACCCGCAAACAAACCGCAGCGTCGTTTTCCTCGCTCTTTCAAAGAGCTCACACCCAGCAATCATTTCAATCCAAGAACATTCTTTCGGGAGATGGTGTGGAAAGCCCTTTTGACGAAAAGAACCGGCCAGCACAAGATCCCGCGATTTCCGGTGCTCAAGAGCGGGCAAGTTGCATTGACTTGGATCGGCCACGCCTCGTTCCTTGCGCAGTTCAACGACCTGAACGTCCTGATAGATCCCAACTTTGCGAACTGGATATTCCTGCTGAAACGGATCAAACGCGCGGGGCTCAAGATCAAAGATCTGCCACCGATCGATTTGGTGCTGCTCACGCACGCGCACTTCGATCATTTTCACAAACCGACACTCCGGCGATTGCCGTCTCCGAAGATTGGCGTCTTGCCATGGGGTGTTGGGGATCTGGCGAAGGGACTGGGATTTGCGCGGATCATCGAATTGCAATGGTGGGAAAGTTTCTCGCGCGGCGATTGGAAAGTAACATTTACCCCTACCAGTCACTGGGGAGCGCGCATGCTGCGGGACGAACATCGCGGCTATGGAGGGTTTATTTTGGAGCACCAAGGGCGAAGCTTGTTTCACGCAGGAGACAGCGCTTACTTCGACGGGTTCAAAGAAATTGGAGCCCGGTATTCTCCTGAAATCGCTCTTTTGCCAATTGGCGCGTATTACCCGGACTCGTTTCGACACACGCATATGGGTCCGGACGAAGCCGTAAAAGTTTTTCATGATCTCAAGTCGCAATGGCTCGTGCCCATGCATTTTGGCGCGTTCCGGCTCTCTTTCGAAGATCCCGAAGAGCCCCCGCGCTGGCTTCGTCAACTCTGCGATAGTGAGGGACTCAATCACCACCTTAGAGTTCTGGAAGAGGGAGTGCCGCAGGTTTTCTGAAATTCGAAGAGTATTAGAGGCTCAAATGCCCGAGCGCCAGGAGACCATAAAACGTGTATTCGCAGTCCACTGTTTCATCGGTCCAGTTTCCATGAAACGCTCCTTCGTTCGTCCAAAGCGTGTCAATAAAGTCGAGACACGGTTCTTTGATTTTTTCGAAATCGTATTGCATGCCCGACAACGCGTGCAGCGCCGTGGCGGTTGAAAGGAGATCAGGAACCGGGGCGGAGGGACTGGCGAGAAATCCCCCCTGCGGGTGAACACGGGAGATCAACCAATGGGCGACTGAGTCATTAACCGGCAAATCCAGGTGCCGCAACAAAGTGACCGCCGCCGCCGTCGCATTCGTTGATCCAACCGTTGCCCGCGACTCGCTGCCGCCAGGCTTCAAAAACCGTTCGTTCTGCCAAGCACCATCACTCGTTTCGAGAAGCTTCAGAGATTGGACGAGGCGCAGCGGTTCAGGAACTTTTCTCCCGAAATCCGAATAGGCTCCTTGCGCCAAAAAAGCGGCATAGGCAGTGCCCGAGTCATTTCCTTGCTTTGGATGGTATCCTCCGTCGGAACTGCGAAAATTTTCGACCCGCTTCAGAATCTCCTGACGAAACGGACATTCAACACCCGCTCGCGTCTGCGAACCTGTTAATCCCGCCCAACATCGGGCAAGACAGCAAAGATGGACGAAATCCAGCCCCTCTCCCGACTCAAAAGAACGCGCGAATTCCGCAATCTTCTCCGCCGGGAAATCCGCCTGGATGGCTTCAAAAGCATCCAGCCCAAACACGGTATAGTAAAGATCGCTTCGACCATCGCGGTCGCGAAAACCGCCGTCACTGTTTTGCTGGTGGATTAGAAAGGCGCGAATCAACTCCGTTGCTTCCCCCAGAAGCTTCGGCGCCAATCTTGCCACCTGAAGCATTTCGAGACGAAGGCTCAATCCGTTCTTCCGTGGGTTCGATCTCTTCTACGACCGGAATTCGGACGTCCGGCTAGAACACGAGGACCGGAAGCATCGGTCGGTGTATCCGGCCTGGAATCATGCTCAGGCCGGTACCGGCGATTCCTCGGAAACTCGCGCGGCTGAATTCTTCTGCTCAAACTCTTTGCACCATCCCTTAATCTCAGTATCGTTGAAGATCTTCCCGACTACGCGGCGGAGAAGCCCTTTCAAGTTCGGATTCTCCAGATCTCTGAGACAGCGGACAGTCTCTTCTTTGTAGGTTTCGAGCAATGTGCGAGCCCGGTCATCGGCTTCGAGTTTCTTGTAGAGCGCTTCGATCTGGCCGGTTGAGAATCCTTCGCGAGGCGATCGGCGCCAGAGCGATTCAAGAATCTCTTTTTCACTTCCAGAAGATCGCTCGTGCGCGATAGCCAAAAGCACGCTGGGCCGCATGGCCTGAATATCGTTCGTCTCACCCGCGCTTCCCAAATCGTTCAAGTCGTCACGAATTTGATACGCGATTCCGAGCGCTTCGCTATACGTTTTCAAGACGTCTGAAACTTCATCGTGTTGATCTGTTCCCGAGTACAAAGCCCCAAGCCGCAGCGCCACTTCAAACGCCGGGGCTGTCTTTTTCCGAAAGATATCGAGGACTTCGATGCTTTTCAGTGGGGCCGGCTTTCTGGCCCAACATAGCTCCGCGCCCTGCCCCCGGCACAACTCGCGCTGGCCTTCCGCGGCCACGCGCAGCATTTCGGCGCGTTGTTCGGCGGAAATCCGGCAAGCGCTTATCAATCGGTATCCTTCTCCGATTAGAAAATCACCCACGTTTAGAGCAATCGCCACTCCATGCTCTTCATGCAGCGTCTTCTCCCCGTAACGCGTGGAATCGTTATCCTCAATGTCGTCGTGGATCAAAGAAGCTTTGTGGAAACACTCCACGGCCACCGCAATTTTCCGAATATCGTCCGGAAGTGGTTTGTTGGGTGTTTCCCGCAAGGCTTGGAATGCGGAGATCGCAAGAAACGGACGCCATCGTTTACCCGCCCGCGCGAGCCACTGGCGTGCGATCTTCTCGGTTTCCCCCTCGCACGATCCCATCGTCAAATCCAAGGAGGGCGGCGTGAACCAGAAATCCACCTCATCGCGGAGAGCGGCTAAATCGAGCCGCCGTGTCTTGTCGTCGCTCGTTAGGTGGATGTAGTCCCACACCCAATCCAGATCCACCGTGGTATCAATGCAATCGTCTTGCAGCAACGGCACGGCGACACCGGGAACAGCGGCGGCTTCCATGTACGGAAACGCCCGTTCCAGCACGCTGATGCAGCTCACGCCGACAATGGCCTCGATCTTTCCCGTTTGAATCAGCGACATGACAATCGCGGATCCTTCGGCAACCAGCACGGCGTATCCGAGACGTTCCGCTTCCGCTTGCAAATCTTGAATGGAGCAAAGGCCGCATTGCTTGCACAACAAACCAAATTCGTCGAACGGAGCGGGACATTTGCTCTCAACGCGAAGGCACTTCGGCAGAAGCAAGAGCCTCCGCTCAAACGGAACCGACGCGACCGTTTCGCGCCAAATCTCGTTATTTAGCAATACGCCGATGTAATCCCGGTACACCGGGTCGCATTTGAGGTTTTCCAGAACGGCGTCGGCATGCACTTTCAGTTCGTCCAGAGGCAACGGCGGAACCGGGTTGAACTCGGCAACGTAATTTCGTATGAACTGCAAAATGTGCGTCCGCTCCGCAAGCGTTTGCGGAATATTCTTTTTCGGCGCGCGAATCCGTTGCGTGGGAGCCAGACGGGGAAGCGTTAAGGAGAGTGTCTGCATAATTCAGCTCGTCGTACGTTCAAGGATTTTCTTCACGTCAAGACCGGATCGTTCTGGATCGGATTATCCGCAAGCGGCTTCACCGGGTCGAGACTTGTTTTCAGGACCTGGGTTTTGCCTCGCACGTCATGCGGGGCGTGTTGATAGGCTCCGAAATCGCTAAACCAAAGCCGTTTCGCCAGCCAGTACACTGGATTCTGTTCCGGAACCTCTTCGCCGGGCAGCCATTGACTGAATCGCGGCTGCATCGACTCCAGTTCAGCCATGGCGGTTTGTCGGACGGTGGTGTCCCGGGCGCCATGTTTTTGGACCAGTTCTTTTACCAAATCCGGACGTTCCAAAACAACACAACCCCGCGTGGCTTGCGCCGAGAGATTGCGAAAATCGCGCAAGAATGCCGAATCTCGAATCGCCTTGAAGGCACCCCCCGAATCCTGAACATTCTCGCACGCAAACTGTATGATTGGGCACGGCTCGATCTCCCCGCGCGGACTGACATGATGACTGACTCCGGTTGACATCGGACAAAGCGCCTGACCGTCATGATCGTAGTAGGCGTCAATGATCCCAATCGGCATCTTCGTTCGCATCGCGACGACAAATTTTCGAACCTGCACAAGCTGGGCGGGAGTCAGCGCGAGTTCCGCGTTCATCTTGGGACCCACGGGCCTGTAGGTGTGAAACCACACGTAATGGGCGCCCAAACGAATTAATTCCTTCAGCCAGTTCTCGGTAAGGAGTTCGGAGATATTGGTCTGGCATACGCTTGTGGCGACACCCGTCAGAATCCGTTCTCGAATGCAGTTTTCGAGCCCGCGCATCGTTTTGTTAAAAACGTCCGTTCGGCCTCTGCGTTCATCGCTCACAATCTCGCGGCCTTCGATGCTGATCAAGGGCGTGACATTCCCCAAACGCCGAAGTTCGGCGGCAACGCTTTGAGTTATGAATTGGCCGTTGGTGAATACTTGAAAATAGCAGTCCGGGTGGCTCGCCAGCATCTCCAGCAAATCGGGATGCATGAAGGGTTCGCCTCCGAGGATCCCAAAAAAGCTGTTTCCATTCTCTTTGGCATCTTGAATCAGGCGGTTCAGCGCACCCAACTCAAGGTTCTCTCTCGGCGCCTCCACGTCCACCCAGCAGCCTTGGCAGCGCAAGTTGCAGCTATTAATGATGGATATATAAAGAAACGGGGGAAAGTATTCGCCGCGTTTTGCGCGGCGCTTAAACCGCTCGACCGAAAGCGCGCCCTTGACACCGAAGTTCCAGGCGAACTTCAGAAGGCATCGTTTGTCCGCGGTGCGCAGCGCTCGCGCCGCTAGTTTGATGAGCATGCTCATGATCGTCTCAATAGGGCGCCTATCGGTTCGCCTCCAAAGCCGCTTTCGCTTTTGCCGCAGCCTCCTGCGCCCGGCGCTGAATTTCATCAGGGGAAGGAAGAGACATCAAAACCTCGGGAGGGATATCGCCGGATTGCGCCAGTTTCACCAAGCACTTCTGCCGTTCGCTGAGCGCCTTATCCGCGTCGCGTTCCTTCGAAAACCGGGATCGGGCTTTTTCGCTTCGCGATCTGAGAAGTTCATAAACATCGCCGCCGAGCAGCGATGAAATATCCACTTTCATCTTTTCGCGCTGCAAATCGGCATCGCTCACCAGATCTCCATTGATTGGGCCGCTCCTGTATTTCGGAAACATGATTGCGGCCTCCGGACACACGCGGGAACAGGCCGGACAATTCGTTTTACAGTTGTCGTTGTCTTGGACTTGGATTCGCTGCTCCGCATCCACGCCGTACACCCCGAACAAACAAAAGCTCAGACATTGCATGCAGTTTGTGCATCGATCGTAGTCGATTACCGGAAACCACGGCTTCCAATCACCATGTCTGACCGCTTTCTTCTCGGCGCGCAGCGCCTCCACTTTGCCGAGAACTCCGTCCGCGTCGAATCCGTCGATGTCCTGGAAACAAATCTCAACCTCGTCCTTTGCGTCCACTGCCTTGGGAGGTTGACCGTTGTCAAATCGCCCAAATACCAGAAGTGAACTCCGGTCATGCGGCGTTACCGTGCCGTTTTCCACTGAGCGTGTGACGGAAAATCCCTTCTCGAGCAGCGCCGTGAGTGTCGCAAGCCTTTGTTGGGGATCCAGAGGTGACGCGCCAACTCCCTCATAGAGAACGACGCGAACTGTTGTTTGATCGGATAAACTCATGATACAGGCAATTCTTCGGATGTCGGGCGCGTGACTTTTCCACGCGGCAAATTAGGTTCCAGTCCAGGGTCAAAAACCGCCGTTGTCACTTCATCCGCAGTGAGCGTGCGCATGTTGAGAACCTGTGTCGTTTCCACCGCAAGGGGAGCTTCAGCGGCCGAGAACAGCCATTTGACGGCGCGGGGGTAACAGGCCGCTATCTTGACCGCGCCACCTTCGGACAACCGTTTCAACGAAGGATCGTGCCGGGCCGACATTTCACACAGATCCGCTACGGCTTCGAAAGCGATGTTGGATTCGGAGAGGCGTTTCAACACAGCGGCTTTTACCTCCTTTGGCACCACCTGCGCGTAGGTGCAGTTGCAATAAAGTATTCGTGTGCCGGATGTCATTCGCGCTTTAAGTTATACATGACTGAGACGAGGCTGACAAACTTGGGGTTTCACTCAACGTAAGAAAGTTTGCTCGGTTTTCACGTTAAAGCAGCGATTCGATGTGTGGGCACCGGTTTTCCAGGGCGGAAATGCTCCAAATGCTCAACTCGCAATGAGATCCGAGGAATTTCCGCCTCGCACGCCTTCAGACCCGACTCCACGGCTGTTTTAAGTGTGTCCGGTGAGGCTTCGGCTCTTAAATTGACGATAATCTGTGCCGTGCACACTAAATCTTCCAAAATCTCGGAAAGTTCGGGAATTAAATCGTTTCGGACCAAGTTGATTGCCGCCAAACCTAAAAGCGCTTCAGGGGAGCTTAAAGTCATTTTTAGGTGGGCAATTTCTCCGCCTTCCGTGGCAACGCGCCGCTGGATCTCTCCGGTGAGACGTTCCAACAACCGATTCCCATCGAACAGTTCTCTAGAGGAAACGGTCACCGTGCAGTTCAGCCAGCCCAATCGAGCCTCGCCATCGGCATACACTTCATAATCGATCTCCATGGCTTCTCCCGATGCAAGATCGGCCTTCTCAATCCGGTCAAACCACGCCTCTAAACCGGTCTCGTTCCGCGCTGAGATTTCACAAATCTCCGCCTTCGGAAAGTTCGACCGCAACGAGTCGCGAAGACGCGCAATATGTTCCGAATCCAGCAGGTCGCATTTGTTGACAACGATGATCTGCGCCTCTTCGAGTTGTTTGCGGTAGATATAAGTCACCTTTGGTGAAAACTTGCCCCCATCCTGCAACCCAAGAACGCGGGAGGCACGAATCGGATCGACAAGCACGCTCAGCGGCGCGATCTCAAACTGGTCGCCGTACATCCGCCGGAGCGGATACGTTACTGTCGCCACCAAGTCCGTGCAACTACCGACCGGCTCAGCAATAAACACTTCAGGTGCGGTTGACGACGACAACCGATCCGCCGCTTCAAGCAATGAGTTGAATCGGCAGCAGAAACAGCCGCCGGGGATTTCTTCAGTCGAGAACCCTCGCGACCGGAGCATCGCAGTGTCCACCAGTTCGCTTCCTTGATCGTTTGTGATCAACCCGACACGCGTCCCGCGATCCGCAAGGCGTTTCGCTAGCCTCGCCACCGCCGTTGTTTTTCCAGCGCCGAGAAACCCGCCGATCATGATGTAGCGCGCTTTCTTGGGGCTCTCTTGATCGGCATCCGTCTTCGAGTTCGAGTTGCTCATTCTATCTCGTCGCCTTTCTGTTTCTCGAGAATTCGATCGATCGTTTTGTCGAGAATCTTCACATAATCGCTCACATCGACACAGTTAGAATCAGGCGTTCCCTCAATCCGATACAGCCAGCCAGCGCCGTAGCAGTCTTTGTCCACGAGTGTAATCTTTTCTTTGAGTTCTGGGTTGCTGTCGTCGAATCGGCCGGTTGCTGTGCAATAAAGGTCGGAAATCGCTTTGAATCCTTCGATCCAGCCGAGAATTTTCCCAGGCTCAACAGACGCTCCGCGTTCGACCTGAAACCCGTGATCTACTGTCTCACCGAGCATTCGCGTTGCGAACCGTGTCAATCCAACCCGCCAGAATCCGTCCTCTTGCCGTGCCATCCAGCAGTGAGATGGACTGTACACGTAATCGAGAGGCAATTGGGTTGCAAAATGCGAACGCTTGTAGAGCCGCGTCTGTGAGCGAGTGGTTGCCATGGAAAACGATGTGCCGAGCAACCTATCGAACCCTCAAACAGTTGGGCAAGCCTGTTCTTTTATGTGAAAGCCCTCGGAGCGCGGGTCTGTGACCCGCAGGAGCTTGGAAACATCCGGCGCGTGAGAATCAATGCGAAGCGCAGTTGCATCCAAGCGTTGCTGCGGCTCACAGAGCCGCGCTCCGTTACGAACGCAACCTCCCAAACTCATCGCGAAACCGTGCGCTGCTCCAGTGCCATTCTCTTGGATCAAGCGCCAGCTTGGCCTTCGCCGGGTTGTTTTCTATGTAACGAGTCGTTTGCCGCTCGTGCTCCGTGTCGCGCATGAAAACATCAAAATAATCTTCCGCCCAAAACGCTCCCTGCTTTCCGAGCAGTTTGTTCGCGAGTCTGCCGGTATGTTTCTTCCACGCGCCCACCGTCTTCGCCATGGAAACTGTTCCCACTTTGAACAGGACGTGGACATGATTTGGCATCACCACCCACGCGCGCAATTCGTAGCGTTCACCCGAAAACTGCCGGAAGTTGCCTTCGACAATCTTGGCAAGGTTTTTGCGGAGCAGATAGCACCCACCGCGGCCCTTGTCGAGATACGCTTCGAGCTGTTTCCGGCGCTCGGAATTGTCTTCGAGTTCGGCTAAATGTTCCCATTCGGACCGGAGTGATTCTGGAAAGCTGTCGGCGAGGTGAAAAGTGACGAACTGCGTCAAGCCCGGCTCGTCGCGATGCGGCAAGTACCCGCGTTCATGCCAGCCGCGAAAACCTTGCTTCGCGTCTTCAATGTTTGGTGGCGAGGACCAGCGGCGCTTTCCCTCGACCAAATTACCCACGCCAGGACTGTACGGTGGCCGCGGACGACGTGGAATGTATGACTTCCTCATTCGAACATTGAGCCCCATTGTTCTTTCGCAAGCAAGCCCTCGGAGCGCGGGTCTGTGACCCGCAGGAGCTTGGAAACATCCGGCGCGTGAGAATCAATGCGAAGCGCAGTTGCATCCAAGCGTTGCTGCGGCTCACAGAGCCGCGCTCCGTTCAAGCGAGAATTCCCCCTATTACTTTCCCTCCGACATCCGTGAGGCGAAAATCCCGGCTGGCATATCGGTAGGTCAATCGTTCGTGATCGAATCCCATCAGATGGAGAATTGTCGCATGCAAATCGTGAACGTGAACCGGCCGCTCTACAGCGCGAAAACCAAACTCGTCTGTGGCGCCATAAATTGTCCCGCCCTTAACACCTCCACCGGCAAGCAAAACGCTAAAACCATAGGGGTTGTGGTCGCGGCCAAGTTTGCTGGCGCCGTCTTTCTTTTGTTCGACGGTTGGGGTTCTGCCGAATTCGCCTCCCAAAATGACGAGGGTTTCGTCGAATAGACCCCGCTGTTTGAGATCTGTTAAGAGAGCACCAATGGCCTGCGAGCATTCGCCCGCGAGTTTTCTGTGGTTTTTCTCGATGTCGTCGTGGTTGTCCCAAGGCTGTCCTTTGCCATGCCAAAGCTGGACAAACCGGACGCCGCGTTCCACCAATCGCCGCGCGATCAGCAGTTGCCGCGCTTGCACCGTGTCCCCGTATCGTTGCCGAACCGCTTCCGGCTCCCGCTTGATATCGAACGCTTCGGTCGCGGCAAACTGCATGCGATAGGCCTGTTCGTGACTCTGGATCCGCGCTTCCAGTTGCGGATCATGTCCGCGCTCCCGGAGATGCCGTTGATTGAGCGCTTGAATCAGATCCACCTGGCGCCGCTGGGCATCGGGATCGAGCCTGGGATTGCGGATGTTTTTGATCAGCTTCTCCACGGTCTCATGTTCCGAGTTCACAAACGTGCCCTCGTAGATCCCCGGCAAAAATGCGGACCGCCAATTGTCCGGTCCCTTGATCGGATGTCCACCCGGGCACATCGCAACAAAGCCTGGCAGATTCTGGTTCTCCGTGCCGAGGCCGTACGTTAGCCAAGATCCCATGCTGGGCCGAACGAGAGCATTCGAGCCGCAATTCATCAGCATCAACGACGGCTCGTGGTTGGGCAGTTCGGATTGCATCGACCGAATCACGCATAGGTCGTCGGCGTGCTCCCCCAGGTGCGAAAAGAGTTCGCTGATCTCGATTCCGCTCTGCCCGTAGCGTTCGAACTTGAACGGTGAACCGAAGGCCGCGCCGGTCTGCCGTTCCGTGATCAAGTTCGGAGTGGGAAGCTCCTTCCCATCGTATTTACCGAGCAACGGCTTCGGATCGAACGTATCGACGTGAGACGGGCCGCCATTCAGGAAAATATGGATGATTCGCTTGGCTCGCGCTCGAAATTGGGGCGACCGCGCTGCCAACGGATTGTTTTGCTCGTCGGGAAGCAGACCGCCTTCGGCAAGCACCCCACTTAAACCCAGCATGCCAAAACCCATTCCCGAACGCGCCAGGAATTCTCTTCGTGATAGATTGAGATCAGCGTTTCCGGGATTCATCACCGTGGATTATACCCGTCCATCAAGCGTTGTGAAGTTTGATCGATCATTTTCAGAAGGACGGTCCGTGGCAGTGATCGAGAGCTTTACTCCGAGAATGGGAGGGTGAGGCTCCCGCCGAACCCTGGAATGCCCTGCGGCGAATAACCTGAACGAGCAGGCACAATGGAGGCACCAAGGCATCCAAGCAATCGGGCGTTTCCACAGCTCCGATTTACAAGACATCCGTCCCACAAGGAGACGTCACGGCTTCAAGAAGCAGAGGAGCCGCAACCGAACGAGGGATTGAGGAAACACGGAATACTCGGAACAGTAAAATGAAACGCGAATTCCGACTCACTGCATTCGCAAGGAGACTTAGGGTTTCGCCACATTTTCCGCCAGGTCTTGGAGCGTGCGGCAACGGAGCCTGCGCAGTTGCCGCTTTTGACATGGAACCAAGTTGTTTGGAGGGCACCGAGCCCTCGGACTCGCCGGCGCGAAAGCGGTGAATCGCTTCGCTCGTCACCGCGGTCCAAGACGTTGCCGTTTTCATCGAAGTCTCGTCAAATTCTTCAGCAGCGGATGCTTTTCATGTTGGCGACGGTGCATCTGGAACATTTCGGCCCTCTCTCGTTTCACGGAAGAAGGACGACACGAATTCCGACTCATTGCAACTTGGTCCTTTTCCGTGTATTCGGTGCCTTCCGTGGTCCACTTCACAAAAATCTTCGCAGAAAACAAAGTCTTCTTCTTATAGTGGTATGCGGAGGGCGCGGCGGGTCCGGCCTCATTCGGAGCGCCGCGCCCACCTTTCCCATTCAAAAAAACCGATTGCGCGGATTCCTCGGTTCGTTCATAGATTTGAGGTCATGTTCGCCAAGGTGTGTTCTGCAGCAGTCAACGGAATCGACGCGTACCCGATCGAAGTGGAGGTCAACGCGGGATGGGGTGACACGATCGTCGTGATTGTGGGATTGCCGGATACCGCGGTCAAAGAATCGCGGGACCGTGTCAGCACAGCGCTCTGCAACTCAGGGTTCAAGTTTCCGATGGGACGAACTACGATTAACCTGGCGCCGGCAGACGTAAAGAAGGAGGGGCCCAGTTTCGATCTTCCCATTGCAGTCGGAATACTTGCGGCAAGCGAACAGTTTGTGTCCGATCAACTGGAGAACTTCATGATGGTGGGCGAACTAGCGCTCACCGGCGCTATTCGCCCTGTGAAGGGTGTATTGCCGATTGCACTGCGGGCGCGTGCGGAGGGAAAGACAGGAATCCTTGTACCCTCCGAAAAGGCGCCCGAAGCTGCGGTGGTGTCCGGCCTCAATGTGATTCCTGTCCAAAACCTCCGCGAGGCCGTTGGCTTTTTGGAGGGCAAAGTCGCGCTGAATCCGACACGTGTGAATGTGGAAAAGCTGTTCGAATGGTCCCCGAACGGCGAGCTCGATTTTGCCGACGTGAAAGGCCAGGAATCGGTCAAGCGAGCTTTGGAGATAGCGGCGGCCGGCGGCCATAACGTTCTCTTGATCGGCCCGCCCGGAACCGGGAAATCGATGCTCGCGAAACGGTTGCCGACAATTTTGCCACCACTGACGCTGGAGGAGGCGCTTGAAACAACGAAGATTCACAGCATTGTCGGTTTGCTGGAACCGCGTCAGGCACTGGTGACACGGCGGCCTTTTCGCGCGCCCCATCACACGGTGAGCGATGCTGGGTTGTTGGGCGGCAACGTCAACCCGACACCAGGCGAAATCTCGCTCGCGCATCACGGCGTGTTGTTTTTGGATGAATTGCCCGAGTTCAAACGAAACGTTCTGGAAACGTTGCGCCAGCCGATTGAAGAGGGGAAGGTCACGATCTCTCGCGCTGCGGGAACGATGACGTTTCCATCGGAGTTCATGCTTATTGCCGCGATGAATCCGACTCCGGACGGAAAAATGCCTCACGAATCAAGAAGCTCACCGCGCGAAATTCAACGTTATTTGGGACGGATTTCGGGACCGCTTCTCGATCGCATCGACTTGCATGTAGAGGTCCCGGCGGTCTCCTTCGATCAGATTGCCAGCACCAGCCCGGGCGAGGCATCGGTTCACATCCGGGAACGTGTGGTGGCTGCACGGCAACGGCAGAGAAAACGTTTTGCGTCGAGCCCGCGAACAACCTCAAACGCGCGCATGGGAAGCCGGGAGCTCAAAGCGCACTGCGCGCTCGATGATCATGCAATGGATTTGTTAAAGTTCGCGATGTCGGATCTCAAACTCAGCGCGCGCGCCTACGACAGAATCCTGAAAGTAGCGCGGACCATTGCGGATCTCGGAGATTCCCCGAGAATCACCGCCGACCATTTATCCGAAGCAATCCAATACCGTTCGCTGGACCGGCAGTTGTGGACTTGAAGTGAAGTTTTAATCCGGAAGCTGAGTGGCCGAAAAAATCAAAAGAACACGAAAAGAAAGGCAGTTCGGATGCAAGTAACATTCAACCGGTGAGCGAACATCTTCGGTCGGAGCGCGACCGTGTCCGAAGGACCAGCCGCAGACGCTTCAAGTTGTAGAGGAAATGGGCGGAATCGGACAAAACTGGATGTTCGGATGTCTTGAGGTTGCTCACCGGCACGCGCTCCATTTCAGGAGCGTTCTCAAATTGATATCGCGGTTCCGGAACGATTCGCGCGTTGCCTTCAAAATACGAGCCGACGCGGTTCATTACCTGGAAGTCGGTATCCATTCCCTCTGCTCGGGAGAAATTACAAAGGCTTCAAACGGTAGCCCGCTTTCTCATCCGGTTTCTCGATCGTAGTCAATCCAGCACGACAACGATTGCACAATCAGAACCCAGAAATTCTTCAATTATCGGACTGACCTCCTAAAATAAAAAATCGGTCCAGGCGGCAGCACGTCAGGGAGCTGGGCGTGGGGCGCCCTTTGGTGATTTGCCGCCACCCGGATCAATTTGTTTCCAACTTCCTGATCACGCGCGATCAACGCTTCTGGCGCCGACAACAAATGCGGGCGCCGAACAGTAAGCCCCCCAAGACCAGCAAGCCGAACGCAGAGGGCTCAGGAATTGGGAGGAAACGAATGTCATCGATAGTCCCTCCGGAAAAGGACCCCGGCGATGCAAGCGCAAATGCCAATTCCACAGTCTGTCCAGCATAGGGCGCGATAAGGAACGGATGGGGAGAGTCGGCGCTTGCTATCGGAAGAGGTTCCCCATTGACAAAGGGCGTAAACAAAAACGGAGACTGATTGAAGACGAGATATCCGGCGTCCGCAGGGATTTCTCCTGTCTGACGCAGAGTTAAAGGCCTAAGCGTGCCACCCACGAACAGGTCAAACTTGCCTTCGCGAACCCCGGGGAACCCTCTCAGTCCTTCGTCGTTGAGGGTTACAATAATGTCTCCGTTCCCGCCGACGGGTCCATTGAACCAGATCGACGTTACGGCATTCGTACCCTGAAACACCTGCCAGCCTGGAACCAAGTCAGTGATAGGACCGACACCATGGACGTCACCGAGGAAGTTGGTGAAGAACTGCACGTTGTTGGTGATTGCCTCCTCAAAACCCAGATTTCGCAGCGGCCCGCCTTTCGTCGATGCCGCTGCTGAAACCGCGAGGAGAGCTGCTATCAAAACACGCATACACGTTTACCGGGTTGCGAACGAGCCTTGGCTGATGTTGACGAACGATCCGCTTCCCGTCAAAACAAGCTTTTCGGCTCGCACGCGGTAGGTTCGCGGGCCAGACGAGCCGTCGCCGATGGAGGTAAAGGGGTCGGACAGAGAAAAGAAGAGGATTTCACAATTTCAGTTCTTCCAGTTGGCGTCGCATT
>JAQBVM010000193.1 GCA_027623095.1 Verrucomicrobiota bacterium | reverse complement strand
ATTTGACCACTATGCATACGCGAATGAGGCGCAGGTTGCATTCAAGGAGGAATACTACGGCTCCGAAAATAACAAGTGCGGAAGCCAATACAAGGGAGCCGTTGATCGTTGGAGAAAGCTCCAATCGAACATGAAATGGCCCACAACCATCGGCAAGGATTTCATGCCGTGGGTTTCGTGCAACAACGTGACAGTGGATAAAGTATGAAGTATTTGATAACATCCGGGTATTTCAATAAGCCTGGAAGTGGACTCGATTGGTTCTTTCCTATCTGGTGGGAGAACACGATGAAGGCGAACCCTAAACCTGAAAAAGCAATCGTTATTTCTCAAGGGGGGCACAGCATTCTAAATGCGCCAGGTGAGTGGATAAAACTTAATGGAGACATGCAGGACAGGCTTGACTTGGAGTATTACGCTCCGAACCAGATAGCGGTTTGTATTGGAGCACTTCTGGCATGGCTGGAAGGCTGCGACTTTATTTACAAGGAGCAGGACTTGCTGGCCTTTGGTCCGTGGGTTGAGAGGCTGTATTCTGAATGCGGAAAAAAGAAAATGACATTTGGGTTTTTAAGAAACAATGATGGTTCTAATTCAGGGTGGGCAGCAAACTCGCTAACGCTTATTAAGCATGAGTTCTGTTTTGAGTTTGTAAGGTTTTTTTTGGGCACGGAGCCGGTTCGTGAATCCAATATTCACTCAACTTCATCCGAAGCTAAATTTCACAGGTTAGCAAGAGAGAGGCCGTCAGACGTGTCGGTTTATGAGTTTGGGTATGATAGGAACAGGCCATTCAGGATAGAGGACGAAGTTTGGACTGTTCAAAAACTGACCGGAGAAGAACTTGTTTTTCTGAAGGAGAAAGGATTGATTGATTTCACGGGAAACCCTCCGACGAATCTTCAGATTTCAAACTTCAGGAATGTATGAGCGAACCTCAGGGTCAGATTCTTCCAGGTTCCGAGTTCGGAGATTGCTTAACCGAACTTGCAAAGCAATGCGAAACCATTCTTGAGATTGGAACATGGCGCGGGCTTGGTAGCACGCTTTGTTTGTCGAAGGGGTTGGTTCGCCCGAGGCAGAGAATGTGGACAGTCGAGCTAGACAAATCTCGATGGATGGAAGCTAAGGCTCACTATTTAGCTGAAGATCGCATTCGGTTCATTCGCTCCTTGGCGTTTGATGTTCTTGATGAGACGCCAATGCAATTGGACATGGTGCTGTTTGATGGTGGAGACGACGAGACGGATGAAGAGTTCGATTTAATTTTTCCGAGAATTCAAAAGTTCGTTGCCTTGGACGACACGAACGAGCGGAAGAATATACGACAGATGACACTCCTTTTGATGTCTCCACACTGGAAAATTATTCGAGGTTCCGAAACTCAAAGAAACGGGTGGGCGGTTTTTAAAAAAAAAACATGAATAATTTCAATCCGGTCGGAGCTTGGAATAAATCCTATGCTGAACATACCGTAATGCCTCTGAAGTATGGAGATGAGCTTTCTTATCGCGTTTCGGCGGCGCTGCTTGATGACCTTGAGACTGTTGAAGACTGGGGTTGCGGCTGTGCCTACGCAAAACGATTCTTCCATCATGCGAGTTATCTCGGAATCGACGGTAGCAAGTCTAAGTGGAACGACATCACGGAAGACTTGAGATTGAGAAAGAGTAAACCGGATGGGATACTTCTTAGGCACGTTTTGGAGCATAACGACAACTGGAAAACGCTTTTAATAAACGCTATCGAATGTTCTCAAAAAAGACTGGTGATTGTGTTTTTCCTTCCGCTGAATCTCACGCGATCCTCCTACATCATGGGAGGCGATGGCTATCCATGCAATCATTTGGCCATCCGCGAACTTTTTGAAGTCATAGGTGATTTGGAAATGAGTGAGATATTTTTTTCTGGGGGTGAAAAGATCTGGTTTGTTCAAAAATGACATTTCCCCATCATTGATATTCTAAAAAGGTTCCATGAAAAACTTTTTCGTTATTTTCACCGACGAGAGATATTCGGAATTGTGCCGGGTTCTACTCGACGGTTTGGAGACATTTTCCAAAGCTAAGGTTATTATTGTTAGCACCGGGTTTGACTTCCGTCATCCTCATCCAGGCATGTTGTCTGTTCGCAATGATTTCGAATTCACAGGGATGTGTGACTTCTCCATGAGAAGGCTGGACTACCTAAAGAAGATTCCTGGGCCGTTCATCATGCTGGACGCGGACATGGTCCCCAACTGGAACGTGGACGAGTTGTTTTCCTTATGCGATCATTGTGATCCGTCTTTTCAGCAACCTGCTGTTTGCGGTTTTTTCGATCCGAAGATTTCCAAAATACTCAACCCAATGGCTGGATTTACGTATTGCAACATGGTTCCATTGATATCCGGAAAAGACTTTTCAGAATGGTTGGATGATCTGTGGCCATCTTTCATGGAGTGCGGTCGGATTCACC
The DNA here is from genome assembly GCA_027623095.1 of Verrucomicrobiota bacterium. Lineage (GTDB taxonomy): Bacteria > Verrucomicrobiota > Verrucomicrobiia > Limisphaerales > SIBE01 > JAIPJX01. The sequence goes on along the minus strand of JAQBVM010000193.1, from coordinate 12,025 downwards.
GTGAGATTCACGACGGGTGCGAGATCGACGACGAGAAGTCCATGAACTGGGTCCGGTGTATGTCTCAGAAATCTTCCAGGATTGGAATCGTGTCTTCGGACCGTTTTTTATTTCCGGTTTACCTCTCGGATGAAATTGGAAAGCCTGAAAAGATGGGGGACCTTTACCACTGCGACAAACACGTCTCTTGGCATTTATTTCACGGTGAAAAAGATCCTGAAGTCGCAAGGAAAATGCTGGAAGAAATCAAAGGTCGGGGTCCGGATTTCCTCTATCGAAACGCCTGGCGGAATCGCAAGCCAAAGATTTTCAGTTGAAGTGAGAGACTTGACTGTCATTTTTGGATTTCACAGGGATTGCGAAGTGACTGCTTCGAACCTCGGTCATATTCGAAAATGGTCAAGGTCCGATGTGATACCCGTGAGATTCGGGGAGAACAATGTGCAGTCCCCTCATGAAGATCCTTCACTTCAGTGGTTCCATAGCGACTGGTTGATTTATCAAGGATTCGATCTTTCTCCAAAATCAAGAAGGTATGTCTATTTTGAATGGGACACATATTGTAACATGGACATCCGAATGTTTTTCGAGGGGAATTGGGGCGACGATTTAGCGTGCGTTCAAATCGTTAGAAGTGATGCGGAGCCCGAATGGGGATGGTTCAAAGAGCTTAAACGAGACGGCTTTGATTTAATTGGAGCTTTTGGAGTCAGGCCGCTTTCCGCAGTGATGTTTTCAAGGGGGGCTTTGGAAAGTATATGCCGACGATGGCGCGAACCTAGATACGCCAAACTCTTCTGTGAAGCCAGGGTTGGGCAACTGGCTAGGGATAGTGGGATCGTTCCTCAACTTATCAAATGCGACCTTGGAAAAATAAGCCATTTTCCTGTCGATCCTAGCGGTCCGGGAATATGGCACTCGGTTAAAAAAATGATTTGACAGTTTCCGGTTCGTGGTTTTTATTTCCACCGTTAGGCAACTCCGGGGATGGCCTCCCCGCCGCAAAGGCGAAAGGCTGACCTAGCAAAATACGGGACGCTCGCAAGAGCAAGACGCCCTGTCTGTCCCACAAGGCAAGATTCCGAGTCGGTTAACCGAGACGCCGTTTGGCTTCTCAAAATCTTGTTTTTGCTATGGCTTGCGATTCAGTTGTTGATTTTCTCACGCGAGAAACAGGGCGCTACATGGTTCCAATCTTGGAGCGCAGAACCTTCCCACGATCCATTTGGATGACACTCATTCGACGTGGTGCATTCCCGAACGGCATGGGTGAAACCATTAACACGCTCATTTACGAGCGGTCCGCCCCAACGGACGCGGAACCAACATGGTCCAATGTTTCGACTGTGGACGGAGCGGAGGGTGGATCATGTTTGCCGCCTGCTACCGTGGTCAATATCGCCAGCACGGCGCGATCTTTCTCGCTTGCTCGGCGTGTTCTTCAAGGCCCCGATATTTGTAACGTGGACATTCTCAGCTCCTTCGATCTTCAAAACCAATTGAAGAGTGTTGGCGGTATTCTGGGCGATTATTCCAAGATTGAGTGGGAAATCCGGGATCGACATGAGTATTTTCGACTTTGCCAGACAAAGGTGGTCGTGGACGATTGCACAAACCCTACCGAATCTACATCGATGGCTTCGACCTATCCTGCGGCTTGTCCGACGATGCCATTGAGTATGGCCGTCCTTCGTCAGTATTCGATTTACCTGATGCGAGATGGAGCGGGTGCAGATGCGTTACTTCGGATGAACGGCGCTCCAGTTGGGACTTGTATTGTATCGAATGAAACGGCGGGCAATATCATCCGTCAGAACTTCGAGCAACGGGAAGACATCCGGTTCTCGAACCAGGCCAACATCCTCGTTCAGGCGTTCGGAATCAGCCATTCTTACGGAGGGATTGCATTCCTGATTGATCCGTTCCCGCGCCGATTCAGTTGCGCGGGTGGAGTCTATACGGAAATTCCAGCGTTCAGTCTGACCGCTGCTTCGAAGGGACAGAAGGCGATCATCAATCCGACGTGGAGAACGGCACCTGAAGAGGAATCGTTCTGGTTTGATCCGATGGTGTTCACTCAGCTAATCCCTGAGCCTCCTGTTTCACCATATCCCAACTTCCAATTCGATCCGGTCAATTACACAGGGATCGTGACATTGAAGAACATTCCGGATCGGGTTTGTAATCCTGACGGAAACATCATCTTTCACCGAATGCACCTGGCGGCGGCTTCGATGCCTGTCGAACCGGAACGCGGGGTGGCGTTTGTTAGCAACCGATGTGAGCCGGAAGGCTGTGTGGCTGTTTGCGCGAGCTAACCATTAACCAATAGAAAGGTTCTAACCTTATGCCATACAACATAATTAACGCAGTGGACCAATACCAACTTCCGATTTCTGGAGTTGAGACAATTGCAGCACTTCGAGAAACCCCCGATGCTGATTCACCAACCTGGACCGAACTTGCCCTAATATTTGTGGGCGGGTCAGCGGCGTTCAGGAATGGCACGTTCAGTATTTTCATGTGGGACCCCACAAGTTCAGCGGCAGATGATGGTATTGCAGTTGTAAAGCCAACTGACATCACAGGAGCCGGACGATGGAGATTGGTGGCCGGAACTACTTCCGGTGCAGCTCCAGGTGCCGGTCTTTATGTCGGTTCAGGATCTCCTGAAGCTGTTGTGACCGCCACTCCAGGGTCAAAATATACGGACACGGCAACGGGCGACTCGTATAGCAAACGGACAGGGACAGGCAATACCGGCTGGGTGTAAAACTGAAAATCTTTTGAAACTGAAAGAGAAATTGGTATGAAGAAAATTATCTCATTGATTGCACTTACCGCGATGCTGGCTGTTCCAGTTCTCGCGCAGACATCGGCCAATGTTCGGGTTAATACCCTGAACGCATTGGTCCAACTCCCCATCCTTTCCACCAACTTGTCAGCAATGGTCTCTGGAAATGCGGCCATTGGTGACGGTGGATTTGGTGGGGACTTCATCTATGACTCGACATCATCCGCTGCCACGAACGTCTATTCCGTGTTCAAGCCTGCGGCGACAACGGGCCGCTGGATTAGGCGGAATTCGTCTGATTGGAATCAATTCACAGTTGCAACTGCCGGAACTGGAACAACTTATGCGATGCAGATGTATCGCAATCTCGGGACGAACGTGTTCGGAATTGGAGCCGACAACAACAACGTTTACATGCAATCGTGGGCCAGCTATGACCTTTACTTGAACGGTGTAGGTGGGAATGACACGATCTTGAACGCGGCGGGCGGCAAAGTTGGTATCGGAATTACGGCTCCGACATCGCTCCTACACATTAAGCCAACTGCTAATGTTCCAGGTTTCGATATTGAAGCAACGACTGGAACATCGCAGTCGTCGATGAAGTTTAATAATACAGGAGGAACTGCTTACATCGGAATTACCAGTAACACAGGCAGTGGGATTGTTACAGGTGGCACTGCTTATGCGTTAACGCTTGCACCGCCGTCTGGACGTAATCTTCAATTTGGCTACAACGGGACAACTGGCGTAGCTGTGACTATCGATACGAACGGCTACGTCGGCATCGGGACTACTGCGCCTGGGAATAAGCTTCAGGTTACAGGTGACGGAGTTACAGGTGCCGTAATAGGGGTAAGCGGATCAGCAACCGGAGGAGGTTCTGTTTCGCCTGCTGCGTCACACACTTCTGCTTCTATGATTCGTCTTGGTTTGCGAGGTGCCGTGGTGGCTGTAGATGATGCTGGTCTTGGTCCTATTGGCACATACTACGGAGATAATTTCTTTTTTAGTAACGTATCCGGCACTCCAAGATACCTAACCACGGCAGCCGTCGCGCAAATGAATGCAATTGCGGGAGTGACTATTTTCAGACGTGCTGCTTCTGGAACAGCTAATACTGACATTACGTTTTTAGAGAGCATGAGGATTGATGTAAACGGCAACGTAGGCATCGGTACGACTACGCCTATCTCACCCTTTGAGGTTGAAGCCGGATTGACAACCGTTGGATCAGTTCTCACGCTCGGCACGAAGGAGCCTAGCGTGGTTGTAAACGATGTGCTTGGTAGAGTCAATTTCTACGCGCCACTTGACGCTGCTGGAACAGACGCAAACCTTGTTGCAGGGTCTATTGTGGCTGAGGCTGAAGGCACATTTTCAGCGACCAGTAACGCAACGTCTTTGCTGTTCCAGACCGGTTCAAGCGAGGTTGCCACAACGAAGATGTCGATTTCCAGTGCTGGTGCAGTTGCTATTCCAGCGCCAGGAACGCTTGCGCTCGGCGGTGGCTCGGCCATCGCGAAGATTCTATCAGCGTCATCGACGCTTGATTTTCCGTCTATACCTTTAAATTCAAGCACGAATCTTCAAATTCTCGTCACTGGAGCAACTACCAACAGTGCTTGCTTTGTGTCGTGGGCAAGCGGAGTAACTCCGGCAGCCGGGACAAACCTGGTTCTATCAGCATCTGTCGAGTCAGCGGGCATTGTCGCAGTCAAAGCCGCGAATGCAAGTGATGCCGGTGCTGTGGATGCTACTGCGGCAGGCGTGCGGGTAGTTGTGTTCACTTATTAAACAATGGCCACTTGAGACCCATTTGGAGCTTCCGCCGATTTCGACGGGAGCTCCTTCATTTACGCGTAGGACCCAACAATCACGGTGGCATTGTTATTGATCGAACCGAGTCCATGAATACATTGTTAATCATTCTAGGATCATGGTGTGCGTTATCTTTGATATTCGGTTTTTTATGGAGTCGATTGGACATATTTAGAGATGGGTGATGAACCTGTCATAGTTCCTAAAGAGAGCACTTTGTTTGGTGCGTCCACTCGTTTCTGGCTTGCGTTCACAGTGGTGTCCACATGCTGTGCTCTTGCGCTGCTCGGCATCAAGATCGAGGAACCTCTTTACGGTACATTGCTCGTTTGTGTGTCCTTTTACTTCGGGCAGAAAACCAAATCACCATGAAGAAAACTTTTCTCATATCGATTGGTTTACTGATGGCTTCCGGATGCGCTCGATTCTCAACAACTCAACGTGACGAAAGGAAGAATGCACAGACTGGAGAGACTACCACGATCACCACGAAAGCATCGGCTTGGACGTTCTTCGACAGCAAAAGCCAGCTCACAACGTGGAAAGCACAGCAGCAAGAAAACGATCAATCCGCCGAAGTTGGTAGCCTCACCCAAGAGTCCTACGGCACCAACGCGACCGAGTTGATTAAGGCGGTTGCAGAGGGCGTGGTGCGAGGCATCACACCATGACGGGCATTGCGTATGAGCAGGGAAAATGGCGGCTCGGAAACAGGCATGTTTATCAAAGGAAGCAACGTGAGAACCATGGCCACTGTGATAGGGATTCTGACAGTGGCCGCCGGTGTCTTTGGCTCGTGGTCAACCTCAAGCTATCGTATTGACCAGACGGAAAAGGCAATGATCACGAATCGGTCTCAAATCGAGGAGATGAAGAAGAACCGAGACTCCGATCGCGAGATTCTAATTCGCATCGACGAAAGGTTGAAGCGTTTGGAGGAGCGGTTGAGCCGACCTTGAAATGTCCGCACTGCTTCCATCGTCGAATACTTGCTGTGATCCGTGTGAAGAACCCGTAAGCGTAGCGGTGCCAGGTCCAGCTGGGCCAGCGGGGGCTGCGGGCACGAATGGCACGAACGGGGTTAATGCCTTCACTACAATCGCCAGTTACGCTCCCGCCGCGCAGCCGGTCATGCCTGCGGAGCTTGCCAACGTCACGCTCAACGTGGCCAATTCGACTTGGATGTTTCCGACTCAGGTGGTCTATGTCGAGACTCGCGGTTACATGGAGGTTCAGTCAAAGCCGAGTTCGACAAGCGTAATTCTCAAGAACCTGGAAGACGCAGCGACCAATGAATACCTTGTCAACTCCCCGGCAGGAACATCGTTTACTGCGGGTCTTGGGATAAGCCCTGGTGGGTTGCAGGGGCCGTCGAATGGCGGCCCAACGATTTCATCCGGGACGGGAAGCCCGGAGGGGGTTGTTACAGCGGTTGTGGGGAGTCTTTATACCGACTTGGCAACGGGAAACTTTTACAAGAAACTTTCCGGCTCAGGAAATACCGGATGGGGATAATTCGTGAGCCTTTCAGAATCAAAAACTTTGTATGACGGATTCACGACAATCACTCGTGGGGTTGACAGCGGACGGGCTGCTTCATTGATCGGTGTTGACCAAGTTGCTTTCGCGGTGAACACGACATTCAGGAATGGCTACCCCAGGAGTCGCCCAGGGATAAGTCAGATTGATTTGAGCGGAGACGATTTCCAGCTAGGCAAATGGCAAGGTGCCCACGCGTATCAGCCGGAAACCGGGCGTGGCGTTATTATTGCGTCGATTGGCGGTCAAATCATTCGGTTTGATCCGACAAATGGAGACGTGGTGAATCTCAGCACGCTTTCAGGGCTTTCCAATAATCCGAACCTCGATCAGACATGGATGACGCAGGCGGAGATTTACATGCCGATTCAGAATAATAGTCAGATTCCGCTGATCTTTGACGGTGCCGGGATTCGAAGGGCCAATCCTGTCGCGTTTGGAGGAACGGAGCTGCCGGTCGGGAACGTGATGGAATACAACAACGGGAGGTTGTGGGTTGCCTTGGATGACAGGCTCTCGTTTGTCGGCGGAGACTTGGCTTACAGCATCACGGGCACAGCGGCTGACGTTCTTAGCTTCACTGAGAATCAGTTCCTCAACGGCGGCGGTTCATTCGCGCTTCCGTCCGATGCCGGATTTATCCGATCCATGCGAAGTTTGGCCATTCAGGATTCGACTCTTGGTCAGGGGCCACTTCAGGTTTTTGGGGACTTTGGAACAGCTACCGTGTCGGCTCCTTTCGACCGGACGCTCTGGCAGAACACGGATTCTCCGATTCAATCTGTCGGCCTTGTTTCGGGTGGGCCACGTTCCCAAGATGCCACGATCAACGTCAATGGCGATTTGTGGTTCCGTGCCAATGACGGCATCCGGTCTTTCATGGTTGCCCGCAGAGATCACGGGACTTGGGTCAATACTCCACTCTCTTACGAAATGGATCGAGTGCTGAACCGAGACGATCAATATCTGCTCGGATTCTCCAGCGCAGTGAATTTCGACAATCGGCTGCTGATGACTGCTTCGCCTTATCGCGCCACCGAGACAGACGGAACGGAACACGGCATAGCTCATCGTGGCCTTGTGGTTCTTGATTTCAATCCTACGACCAGCATGTTTTCAAGGGGTCAACCTATGTGGGAAGGCATCTGGACCGGGCTTCAAATTCTGCAAGTTGTAACGGTTAAGATTTTCGGGATCGACCGATGCTTCATCTTCTCGATCAATGCTAGTTACGATATTGAGCTTTGGGAACTTTCCACTGATGCTCTCTTTGACAACCTGGATACACCTATCGAGTGGATCATCGAGACTCGATCAATGGGATTCAAAGACCAATCCGAGACGTTGAAACAACTCCAGAGAACGGAACGATGGCTTACTGAAGTTGCGGGGACCGTGACGATGGATATCAAATATCGGCCAGACGGCTTTTGGGGGTGGATTGAGCTGGATAGTGGCAGTGTCTGTGCGACGACAGGCGTATGCTCGCTAACAGTTTGCACACCCCCTTCTTTTCCTCAGTTGCAATACCGGCCAAGAAAACTTTCCGCTGCTCCAGGACCGGATTGTGAAGAATGCGCCAGCAAACCCTACCGAAACGGGTTTGAATATCAGTTCAAGATTACGATGACTGGAGCAGCGGCTTTTAGGAGGTTCCGGGCTGTGGCAACTGAAGTTGCGGAGAACACGACGGGAGGATGCCTGGGTGAAGAGGTGACATGCTGTGAACAATTGGGTTGCGAATCAAGTCCTTGGGATTACGTTATTGTGGAATAAGTTATGCCTGACCTTCCAATCATCGCCCCCACACTTCCGGAAGGTTTCTGCCCTGCGACGTGGCAGGAACTTGTCAACGAAGCCGTTGGGAAAGCTGTTGCTCAGTTTGAAGGCAGCGGTTTCACGGTCATCATCAACCAGGAAGCTGTCCCGGCTGTAACCGATCAAGACAAGCTTTGGCGCAGGCCGTCAGAGGGGAACCGTGGGCTTTATCAGTTTAGCGGCGGAGCTTGGGTTGTCATTCATCCCTACCCGGCGAACGGAATTGCGGGATTATGGGTTGAAGCAACACCCGCCCAGGTTTGGGCTTTCGACGGCGGCGACGGGACCGATCCTTCAGTAAATCCGCCATCTGCCAACAATGGCGCTATGTGGATTCTTGACCCCAATTATGATGGCCGGTCGCCTATGGGTGTTGGAAATATTCCAACCGCGACTCCGGCAAAGGTTTTGGCTGTTGGTGAGAATTACGGGGTGGGATCTCATACACTGGATTTGACGGAGATACCTTCGCATTCGCATGTGATGACTTGGGACCAGCAAGATACATCTGGAGGGGATCAACCAAACACGCTATACAATGGAACCGATCATGGTGGAATCAGCGACGCAATAATCAAAGATACATCCACGGTGGGAGGCGGTTTGGCTCACAACAATATTCATCCAGTTCGCGGTCAGTATTACATCGTGAGAAGTGCGAGAATTAATTACGTTGGCACATAATGAACACGCTTACGCTCGGCACAACGCGCACGGTTATTTCCCGCGTGCTTGGAGTCTGCGAAACCTCCGATCAGGTTGCCCAGTATGTCAACGAGGCTCAGGAGAGGTTGCTCAATCGCCCGGATAAGCCCGTCGGATCTCTGGCCAAGATGCGGCTATGCGTTGGATCGACTGGTTGTCTGACGTGGCCTAGGGCGGTTCGAACCGTTGAAGCTTTCGCAATTTGCTCAACACCCGGCGTTGTCCGGTCTGAATTCTTCGAGTTCATCGGCTATCCGAACGGCATTGGATTGCAAGGCGAAGACAACATGCCGGGCACCATGCTTCTGGATCGAGGAACAGGTTGCGCCTTCGATGACGTTGTTGCTACGGTGGCCGCTCCAAGACAAATCTGTGCCATCGCGGACAACATCGCTGACGTTGGAAAGACGATCACTCTGCGGTATTACGATTCGAACGGGAACAAGGTTTACACGTCGATTGGCGGAACGGTTCAGGAAGGTGAGCAGTTGACACTTGTCAGTCCTGTCCCGGCATTTCCAGCCAACGCGGTTTTTCTGGCCAGCAACGTGATGACAGAAGGACTTTACCATGTCGTCAAGGAAGTTACAGATTATCCAGTTAGGCTTTATGAGACTTCAACTGTGCCTGTTATCACGAAGCTCTTGGCCCTTTATGAGCCTAGTGAACAAGTTCCGATTTATCGGCGATCTTTCATTCCAGGCCTTCAGAATATGGGGGCGTGCCCGGATTCGGAAGCTGATTGCACGGAGAACAAAACCCTGACAGCTTACGTTAAGCTCCAGCACGTACCTGTGGTTGTGGACAATGATCCGCTCGTTATCGGCAACTTGGCTGCGCTTAAACTCATGGTCATGGCCATACTCCGGGAGGAGCAAAACCGGCATGAAGAGGCGGCGATTCTGGAAGGCAAAGCAGCGCGAGAACTGGACGGTGAACTTGCAAGCTATCTCGGAGACGGAATGGTTCCCGCGCTCAAGGTTCAAGGTGAAGGATTATTCGGTGCTGGATCGGGCGGCTACGGCATGGTAGGATACTGGTGAAAAATGAATGATGCCGTTTTAGTCGAATCAGAAAGCGAGATTGAGCTGAGACATTCGGCGCGTGAAAAGATTCTGAAATTTGAGCAGGCTATCGCATCTATTCCTGGCGCAGTGTTTGGAGATCAGGAGTCGTGCCCATTGAAGCACTCGTTTGCTGGCGGAATTTACATGCGGGAGATTTTCATTCCAGCGGGGACTCTTTTGGTTGGGAAAATCCATCGCCATGCCCATCCGCGTGTAATTCTCAGTGGCGAAATAATCCAGTTCAGTGAAAGCGGTGGACGTGAGAATATCAAGGGTCCGACTGCAATGATTTCTCCGGCTGGTTCAAAGCGGGCCATTTTTGCCATCACAGATTATCGAGCAATCACCTTCCATGAAGTCGGAGAAGAACGAGATTTGGAAGAGATTGAAGCGATGATTATCGCCAATATTTACGAAGAAAAGGAGGGTGCATGTCTTTCATAGCGGCGGCACTTATAGGCGGCACTTTGGCGGCTGGCGGAGCTGTTGGAGCGGCTGCTCTTAGTCGGGGGAGCAAGCCGAAAGTTCCAGATTTTCCAAAATTGAATTTGGATGAAATTCAAAGGATGGCCATTGCGGGGAATCTGCAATCTATCCCAGAGATTCAAGGGCTTGTTTCCAAAACGAATACTGGCAACAGGGCTGAGGTTGCAAAAGCAATAGAATCAGCAGTCCCAGGCGCAACGACTAGAATCCAAAAAAACATTTTAGACCAGCTTGAAGGCGTTGCGGACATTTCCGACACCCAAGCGGCACTCCGTAATTTGACAGCGGCCAATTTCAATCTTGGCGTTGGAGGGAAAAGCCAGTTCTCTAAGTTTTCAATCGTAGGCCAGCTAGGCAGGAGTGTCGCTCAACAGAAGCAGCAAGGACTTGCCAATTTCGGAAACTTTTTTAATTTGACGGACGCGCCACGGATGGATATTTCGTCCATGTTTTTCAGTCCATCGCAAAGAGTCAACGCCGCTTTAGGGCAACAAAGCGGGGAATTCAATGTGGCTCTTGCGAGGGCAGGAATTGATGCTCAACCATCTAGAGCGGCCAGCGCAGCAGCCGCAGGATTGGGTGCGGTTTCTAATTTTGGAGGATTGTTCACAGGTGCCGCACTGGGCAAAGCTCTGGATGCATCTCAATCATCATCATCTTTTCCTTCCAATTTTGGACCTCCTCCAACTGGAGGATCAGTTGGTATTCCTGGAAGATTTAACTTCCAAGGTTCCCGTTTTGGAAGCTCGGGCGGATAGTGGAGATAATTATGGCTGATCCATTCTCCCTCTCAACTCAGTTTCAAGACAGGATAGATTCATCCGTTCAGCAATTGGAAGACCTTCCGAAATTCGTTGCGGAAGGACTTCGAATTCCAGGGATCATCGCGCAAAATCGGATTCTAGGCATTCAGGCTCAAGAAGCTCAAGAATCCTTGACCGTCAGCCAGCAACTCAAGAGATCCGTTCAAGATCCTCATGGCATCATGGGGGAGTTTGGCGATTTGAAGACAGCGGCTGAGATGCGGAAATACATGGCCAAGAACGCGGCCATTTCCATTTCTCCTGTAGGTCAAAGACTTTTGGGGGTCTTCGATAAGATCGCGACAGCCACGCAAGAGGCAGAGCAAAGTTCGATTGCGAACGTTCTCCGAATGGAATACGCAAAGAAGAGCGCCGCCGTTGCTTCGAAGTTCGGTTTAAATCCAGACGATCCTAATTTCCACCAGATGGTGTCGGTTGAAATGGAAAAAGAGAGAAATTTCCAGCCAAAGGAAAAAGTTTTGGATAGTGGCGTGATTCAGATAGAAACCGCTCCGGGTAAGTTTGAGCACTTCTCTCCCAGAACAAGATCAACTGGAGTGCTGCCTGAAATAGAGCGCATTTTCCAAAAAGCTGCCGATGAGGGCAAACCTTTTTCCGAGGAGGAGAAGGAAGAGGCCCGAGAATACCGCCTCGGTTTAATACCAAAGCCGGAAATTTCAAGGTCTGCGTTCATAGCCAAGAATTACGCTTCGGCATTGAAGCTTGAACCATTCAAGACAGAAAAGGTTCCTGGTAGATTCTATGATGGAACAAAAGAAACGCCGCTGACTCCCGAAGAAATCATCGTGGACCTTGGGAACAGATACGATCAGATTTATGGTGGGTCAAGCGAGTCTGTTACCCCGCAAGAATCTGATCCAACTTTCGACGGGCCGATGTTCATTCGACAACCACCAAAAACCGGGCAGTTATATTTTTGGAACGGATCATCGTACGAGCCTTCGAAATGAAATGCCTCAATTTGATCCATC
>JAQBVM010000192.1 GCA_027623095.1 Verrucomicrobiota bacterium | reverse complement strand
GCCCATTTACATTGGCTCAAAGCCGCTTTTCTGCTGGAATTCACCCACTCGAGTACACGAAGAGCCTGATTTTTACTCAATCCGGCAACACGGTTTGGGTTGGCTACACATTTCCAAGTGGCGAAATGCTCGAAATAGTATTTCTCGCGATTGTAATATCAATCCTGCTAATCGGGGTCTTATTGGAGACTCAGAAGAATCGATTGCGCCAAATCAAGAATGACTTTCGCCGCATTGCTGAAATCCCCATCCCCGAGTTCAGAAATCTGTCGGGATCAAGAAAGGCCTTCCGACAGCATTTGCCAACGCTTCGGATCTGATGCGGTACCAAATCCGAAATTGCGCAAAATCATCCGCTTTCTGCGGGAGGGTGAGACTCCAGTCGAACCCATTCGTTCGTGGAGTACAGGGTTCGGCGGGAGCCTCACCCTCCCATATTCGGTATAACTGCAAAGCGAATATTTCTTTCCATTGCCGTTTCTCCCCTGTTTCCCTATGAATAGCTCCCGTCACAGAAATCGCAACCTATCGAGTTTATGAAACATTTGATCGCACTTCTCTCCGCCCTGATTGTCATGAGTGGAACGAACACAAACGCCAAAGATTGGGTCCAATATGAGGGAAAAGAAGGTCCCGGAAGCGGAAAACATATCGTTTTCGTGACCGGCGACGAGGAGTACCGTTCCGAGGAAGGAATGCCGATGCTGGCCAAGATCCTGGCGGTGCATCATGGCTTCAAGTGTACGGTTCTTTTTGCAATAAATCCGAAAGACGGCACGATCGACCCAAACAATTCCTCCAATGTCGTCGGCCTGGAAATGCTTCATGATGCCGATATGATGGTCGTGTTCACTCGGTTCCGCGAGTTTCCCGACGACAAGATGAAGTATTTTGTCGATTTCGTGAACTCCGGGAAACCAATCTTAGGGCTCCGTACGGCAACACACGCCTTCGAATACAAGAAGAATCCAAACAGTCCCTACGCAACATTCACATGGAACAGCAAAGAGTGGCCGGGAGGATTTGGCCAGCAGGTCTTGGGTGACACATGGATTAACCACCACGGCAATCACGGTAAAGAGAGCACACGTGGGATTAACAATCCCGTCTTTGCCGACCATCCGATCTTGCGCGGAGTGGACGATATCTGGGGTCCCACCGACGTCTATGGCATTATCCATCTGCCTGCCGAAACCAAAGTCCTCGTTCACGGTCAGGTCCTCCAGGGAATGAAACCGACTGATAAACCGGTCGAAGGAAAAAAGAACTCCCCCATGATGCCGCTTGTTTGGATCCGCAATTACACGGGCGAAACCGGTCATTCGTCTCGAATCATTGGAACGACGATCGGAGGAGCCCCCGACCTTTTGAGTGAAGGATTGCGCCGTTTGCTTATCAACGCATGTTATTGGGGACTCGGGATAGAAAGCCAAATCCCGGCCAAGAGTAATGCTGACATCATAGGTGAGTTTAGTCCCACGTTTTTCGGTTTCAATGGCTACAAGCGCGGTGTAAAGCCCTCAGACCTTGAGCTGAAGTAACTGGAGCGAACAATTATGGTGGGGCGATACTCTGTAGAGCCCTGATCTTCCTTTGTGGGACAGTTCCTGGCGAAATCGAGCTGTGGAAACGCGAAGTGATTAGAGGTTGTCGTGTTTCCATTTCACGTTTGCGTTTTATCCTTCCGCCAGAAGGTTAGTCAGGGCTCTACAGAGTATCGCCCCACCTAAGCCTGAGAGCGGTTTACTGGTAGTGCAAGACAAGGCTCCCATTTATCAGTTCCGTCTTGGTGATCCGCAGCGCGGTAGCTGCTCGCAGCCGATAGAAAGCCTGGCTGCCGGAGATCGGAATCGTCACAGTAAGCGCGACTGGATTGACTGCGGCGCCGCCTATTTCTTGGAAACCACCACCTATCCTCTCCGACGATTCCAGAACGATTGAGGGTAACACTTCGATAGTCCGGTAGGCCTTGATAGCCGCAGGATTCGCCGAGTCATTGATCAGGATTCTCTCCCCTGTCTCGACGTTTTCCGAAAACCATTCGGCATACCCTGCGCCACCACGTTCGTACCAAACCATTCGAAATGGATAGACTCCACCCGTTGAAACCACAAAATCGAAGGTTTCGTTCGCGGGCCCGCCATTGTGAAACGCGAGAGCCGGAGCGCTAAGATCAGAAAAAACCTTGGACGCAACAATCTTGTAACCGTCATCGCTAATAACTCCAAATCGATGCACGCCCGCAGGAATCTCCAAATACCCTCGAATCTCTACGGCAAAATCGTTGTCTCCATTGCCAGTCAGATTCGGATCAATTCCCGGCACCATTTGATCGGCGGCGAACGAACCGGCGTTTTCGCCGAAGCGTTTGTTGAAATTGATGACATCCGCGGTCGCAGCTTGGTCAACAGCCTTCGGTATCGTGGAATTTGCCTTGAGCTGGTTCTCAGCACGATCGAGCGTATTTTCAAGTGGACCAGCCTCAATCGGCGCTTGAACGACACGGATTTCGAACCCTCGGTCCAAGCCAGTCGCGGTGAGACGGTTCGCCGGATCCAGACGCTTGTAGGACACGGCGAAAGTCCACTCAACGCTAATCTCGGTATCATCGGTGTCTTTGAACGAAATTCTCGCGGTCGTCCTCGCTCCCGAAACTGGAAGCTCCGCAAATTCGTAACGAATCGTCGTTTGATCACCCGCAACGCTCAAAACCGGCGTGACGGCCTGTCCGTTCAATGTGAAAATAAGAGTCTCAGATTTTACCCTCGTGTCCCGGTTTTGAATTAGAGCCTGCACAACTGGCGTGACAGTGGAGACTGTGGAATCCGGAGCTGGAAACACGGAGGTAATCGCGGCTCTCTGCAAACCCGGGTCCGCGACAGGTATAAAGATCAGATAATTTTGAAAGCGCCCGCCGTCCGCAGCGTCCGAAGTCACTTGCAGAAACCGCAGTGTCGTTTCTCCATTGAGGCGCAAGACCACCTTGTTCTTCCCCGAACCGTCCGTCAGCGGAAAGTTTCGGTATTGAAACCCCGTCCTCTCACCCAAGAACGATCCCAACAACCGCGTGCTCTGGTCGGGGTTGGATCGGTTCCCGGTCACAAGCTCAAGAACGCTTTCCCCCGATGCCATGTTTACAATCGCCTGGCGCAGATACACCTCGTAAGTCCCCGCCGCAAAATTGCGTGTGTAATTCAGCCATTCCCCCTCAACAACGTCACCGACATCGTAGTCGTACACGCCGTTGTCCGCTCCGCCAAGCGCCGCATACTTGTCCCGGATAAAATCACGCGTATGCTGCATGCGGATCGAATCATCGGTCCGATACATCGTATCCTCGCCATTCGGTGTTCCACGGGTCTCCGTGAAATCGATATCCTGGAAACCGATCTGAAGGCTGTAGGAGTTCGACGAAAATCCGCCTTCAAAGTCTGGAACGGGTTGCGCGATATATTTGCCGCCTTCGAAGTTGTAGTCCTCAATCTCAATAAAAAAGGAATTCTTTGCGAATGTGTCGAAATAGATGGTTCGGCTGGCGGTCTTCCCTTCTGAGTCTTCGGCATTGAAGATGGCAGAATAATTCACATTTGGAGCCAGGCCCGTGATCGCGGCTTTCTTTCCGTTCCCGGAATCTGTCACCGTTAATCCGTTGCCAGTTGTAAATATCTCTCCATTCAGCGTGATCGAAAGGCCGGCTTCCGGAATCACGCTATCGTCCGTGACGGCAAAGGAGACTTCAGTCGAATCCGGCAGGAAACTCGCAAACTCCGCAGGCTGGACACTTCCAATAATCGGCGCTGCATTCTCCGTTTTCGGCGCTACCAAAACCACAGCATTGTCATAAATGACCCGATACGGATCTTCTGGCGCGCCCGGATCAAAATCCGCAAACACAAACAAGGTAAAATAGCCGCTTGTGATAAAGGGCGCCGCGGGGCTGTCTTCGCCATCGGCCAGCACGTCCGCCGCGGGAGTATCCACAATCGTTTTTTCAAAAATCACAGCGTCGCCGGCGTCTTTATCGAGGACGCGGCCTGTGACCGTCACACTCCCGTTCCGCGCCGACATCGCTAATGTGAGCGTGATGTTTTCGTTCTTGATCGGTTCCGGAGGATCTTCGTTGTAGAAATATTTGCTAATTCCTTTTGTGATTAGGATATCTGTCGTCGATTTCGCGAAACCATAACCCTCGAGGGTCCCGGGAGAATTCGCAATCGGAGTGAATGACAAAATCGCAAACGAATCCTTTTCGCCACTCTCAACGATATCCACTTGGAATTCCAACTCTTCGCCATTCTTGAGTTCATAAACCTGTGACGTCTTCTGACTGGCAGTGAAAATTTGCTGTCCCGCCGGAGGCAACTCAAACGTCAATCTTCCATTGGATTCCTTAGGCAGACCGAACCCTGGCACAAAGGTAAAATCCGTCCAGTCCGTCTTGGTGTTGTCGTCAAAATTGTCGATGAGCACGGCGTCGAGGATCGTCACTTCGGCATTATCAAATACTACCCGATAAGGATCCTCGGGTGCCCCGGCGTCGAAGTCTTCAAACGCGTACAACGTAAAATAGCCGCTGCCCAAATATGGGGCGGCCGGGCTGTCTTCACCATCCGCCAGCACCTCGGCGGCGTTCGTGTCAATAAAGGTCCGTTCGAAGATAACGGCATCGGAGGCGTCCTTGTCCAAAACCTGGGCGCGGATCACCACAGCGCCATTCTTGCCGGTCAGCCGCAAAACGAGTGTCACGTTCTCGTTCTTCAACGGTTCCGGCGGGTTCTCGTTATAGAAGTATTTACTGATTCCTTTCGAGACGAGCACGTCAGTCGTCGATTTGGAAAGACCATATCCTGCAAGGGTCCCCGCTGAGTTGTCCGTGGGTATGAACGCGAGCACGGCAAACGAATCTTTGCCGCCACCCACGACCAGATCCACGCGAAACTCGATTGTCCGGCCATCCTTTAAATCGAATGTCTCGGATGTTTTCTGGCTCGCGGAAAAAATCTGCTGTCCGGCTGGCGGCAGCTCAAAGGTAAACTTGCCGTCGGCCTCCTTGGGCAACCCAAATCCGGGCACAAATGTAAAGTCGGTCCAATCCGTCTTCAATCCGTCATTGAAATCATCTAGCAGCCGCCCTGAAACCCAAGTGCAACTGAATGTAAGGATTGTGAATATTGCGCCAAGATGACACGCGATTCTGAACCGACGATTGGATTCATGCAGAGCTTTTTTCATAGCCGTTTTCGAGAGTTCATCGGATAGTGAACTGCACCAAATCCCAGTCAAGCGCCAATCCAAAGGCCGGCGTTCAATGTTGAGGCGAATCCTACAAACTCCTAGCCATCAGACCCATGATTTGGCTACTCTGACGCTTCTATTTTGGGTTTTGGTATTGGATTCCTTTCATCGGGACGGAAGGTTTGCCGGTCCTTTCATCCAAATTTATTTATGATGACCAGCACCGATATTCGCAAATCGTTCCTCGATTTCTTCAGATCCAAACACCATGCCATCGTGCCTTCCTCGAGTCTCATGCCCGACTCGCCGAACCTGCTGTTCACAAACGCGGGTATGAATCAGTTTGTCCCGATCTTTCTCGGCCAAGCCGCAACGGATGTTACTTCATGGCCCGGAGTCATCCTTCCTGAGGGCACGTCCGGCCCAACTTCGCGCGCGGCAGATACGCAAAAATGCATTCGAGCCGGAGGTAAGCATAACGATCTCGAGGACGTTGGACTGGATACCTATCACCACACGTTCTTCGAAATGCTCGGGAATTGGAGCTTCGGCGATTACTTCAAGAAAGAAGCGATCGAATGGGCGTGGGAGCTGATTACAGATGTCTGGAAATTCCCGGCGAATCGCTTGTACGCGACGGTCTATCGTCCCGGATCGGGCGAACCGTCCGAGTTTGATCAAGAAGCCTATGATCATTGGTCGCGGCTATTCACAGCCGCTGGCCTTGATCCGAAAATCCATATCCGCAACGGCGGCAAGAAAGACAACTTTTGGATGATGGGTGAGACCGGCCCGTGCGGTCCATGTTCAGAGCTTCATATTGATCTCACACCGGACGGCGATACCCAGGGAACCCTCGTCAATCAAGGAAGTCCCAAGTGCATCGAAATTTGGAACCTGGTTTTCATTCAGTTCAATGCGAATCCCGACGGAACGTTCTCTCCCCTGCCCGCTCAACACGTCGATACAGGAATGGGATTCGAACGCGTCGCGAGCGTAATTCAAGGAACCAACGGATTCCGCAACTTTGTTAACGCCAAGATTTCAAATTACGAAACCGACATCTTCCGGCCGATCTTTGACGAACTGGAGAAGTTGAGCGCCGTGAAATACGGTTCCACCCTGCCACCTGCGGGATTTCAAATCTCAGATCTGAAATCTCAAATCTCCACGGACATCGCTTTTCGGGTCATTGCCGATCACATTCGCACTTTGGCGTTCTCAATCGCCGACGGCATTCAGCCGGGTAACACAGATCGTAGTTATGTCCTGCGTCGAATTCTTCGGCGCGCCGTCCGGTACGGACGCACACTTGGATTTCACGGACCGTTCTTTCACAGGCTCGCGGATGTATTGGCCAAAACGATGGGTGATGTCTTTCCGGAGATTCGGAAAGAACAGAAACATGTCGAAGAAGTCATTCGCGTCGAGGAGGAAGCTTTCAACAAGACTCTGGATCGGGGAATCGAGCTTTTTAACGATGAAATCGCGCGATTGACGTCTGGCGAAAAGCGTCTTCAGGGCGTTTCCGCACCCGCTGCGCCACGCGTTATCACCGGAGCATTCGCATTTCGTCTCTATGACACCTACGGGTTTCCGCTGGATCTGACCGAGTTGATGGCACGCGAGCAAGGCCTGGCGGTGGATGTCGAGGGATTTAATGCACTCATGGAGGAACAACGAAACCGCGCGCGCAACGCCCAGAAGAGACAGATCATCGAATTATCGCAAGTCGAGACCACGACACCAACTCGGTTTGCGGGATTTGAAGATTTGGAAATCTCCGCAAAGGTTCTCGAAGTCGTTACATTGAAGAAGCAAACAGCCGTCATTTTGGATGCTTCCGTTTGTTACGCTGAAATGGGCGGCCAAGTAGGCGACTCCGGAGAGCTTCTTCTCAATGACTGCCGATGGCCCATCGTTAATACTCAAAAAAATGGAAACACGTGGCTGCATCTTCTAAAAGCCGCCGACGCCCCGGAGGTCGGCTCGCAAATCTCGGTCTCGGTCAATCGCACGCGCCGCGCCGCAATCCAGCGGCATCATACCGTCACTCACCTGTTCCATTGGGCGCTTCACGAAGTAGTCAGCAAAGAGGCGTCTCAAAAGGGCTCCTATGTGGGACCTGAAAAACTGACGTTCGACTTTAATTGCGCTCCTCTGACACAGAATCAGATTTCCGACATCGAACGGCTTGTGAACGAAAGGATTCTCGAAAACGCGGTTGTTTCCTGGATCGAAGTTTCCTATGCCGATGTCAAAAGCCGCACAGACGTCATGCAGTTTTTCGGTGACAAATACGGCGACACAGTCCGAGTGGTCCAGATCGGCGGAAACGCGCGGGCGCTCAATGGCTATTCAATGGAACTCTGCGGCGGCACACACACGCAAGCAACCGGCGAGATAGGGCTATTCCGAATTGTCGGTGAAGCGGCCATTGCGGCCGGAGTCAGGCGCGTGGAAGCGGTTGCCGGACTCGAAGCATATCAAAAGGCAAACGCGGAACTTTCGCTTCTGAAATCAATGGCGGAGAAACTTGGCTCGCCTGTCCCAGAACTGGACAAGAAGCTCGACAATCTTATTTACCAACACAAGGAGCTTGAGAAACTACTCAAGGCATTCGGCCAAAAACAGGCCGCTGAGACCGCCAAAAACTTGATCGCAAAGGCAAAACTGATTCCGGCAAACGCTTCGCGTCCCGAAATTCCAGCCATTATCGAGAACCTGGGTGAAACCGACGGTGACACGCTCCAGTCGGTCGCCGACGCAATCAAGGGGCAATTCAGTGGAGTAATCCTGTTGGGCGGCGCAAAGAACGGCGCAGTCGCACTGGTCGCCGCCGTGTCCTCGGAATACGTTTCGAACGTCCAAGCAGGGAAACTGATTCAATCCGTGGCGCAGATCGTTGGCGGACGAGGAGGCGGACGCCCGGACAACGCCCGCGGTGGCGGAAAAGATGTAAACAAACTCGCTGAAGCGCTGGCAAAAGCCGCGACTCTCTTCTAAACCATGCGCAGCCGCCACATATCGATGAGCCGAGAAGACTTCGATATGCTCCCGCTGGAACTCGGCTGGAAAACAGAATACTCAAACGGCAAGGCGCATTTCACACCATCTGATCACGTCGCCTACGCCTCCGTTCCAGTGGAACCGCGCCCTTTGTACTCACCGCTTCCCATTCGATCCGTAAAACTCGAAGATTTTGAGTTGCTGAACTCGTGTTTCGCCGAATCGTTTCACGACACAATTGAATACTGCGACTGCGATTTAGCCAACACACACCGATCCGGGAAACGCCTGCTCAAAACCTTTTTCAGCCAAAAACGGGGCCGGCCGTCAGAAGCGTCGAAACTCGCCGCTATTCCAGATTCCGATGAATCTCGATCGTCCATCGCAGGCGCGGTATTGATTCTCGATCACAAGGACGAATCCGCGATGCTTGATCTCCTGTTTGTTCACCCGAGCTATCGGAAGCGAGGAATCGCTACCGCGCTCACGCAGGCCGCCGTCAACCACTTGCACCAGCTCGGTCGCTTCCGCCTTTTCACGAGATACCATTTAGGAAATGCCTCGAGCCGCGCCTGGCACGCACAGTTCGGCTTCAAGGAGGAACCCGATCTTATTCTGGCGCGACTCTATCTTGCTGCTGCTCAGCAGGAATATCTGCGAGCCCGCCGCGAACGTCACCCTACCGAGACAGAAGAACAGCAGCTCATTGAACGTTGTGAACGCTGCCGCAACCAGGTCGCAGAACTTGAATCCGCCGCATTAACTGAAGGTATGGGAGGCGCATTCGCAGCCTGGCGCCATCAGCCCTGAGCCGTTTCCTGTCGCAATTACCGAGGAGACAGCGACATTGACGACACGAATTATGTTTGTAGTCCCGCCTTTAGGCGGCCCGGACCGGCTGAAGCCTGGACTACGAACGCCGGGCTGTCGCTCATCCCAGAGTCTCCGGATTAAATTCTTCAAACCGTCTTACCCGGATAACCGCTCTCACTCATGACAGGGCATGAATACTGCTGGGCAATCATGAGTCAAAGTGTCGAAGTAAACTTTGACGGTGCCGAGAATCGGTTAACGACGGCACGCTGTCAGCAATTCAAATGAGTTTTATTGTTACCAATAGAAAGTCGAGGCAGCTATGAATCTTTTTTGGTTCGTCGGCACTCTCGTGCTGCTTCTTATTGTAGGATTCCTTGCCGAAAACCTATCAAAAAGCCTCCACTCGAAACGAAGGACAGTCAGACCGGTTTCCTCACGATCGAGAATCCGTTAACCCGAAACACAGCTTCCAAATGTCTGCCTTACTCTCAACTCCCGTCAGCTTGCGTGGAAGCTCCTCGAAGTGCGGCAGCAACAGTGATTCGAAACGAATCAGAATGTCGAAACGGACGCTGAATTCCGCCGCTCTTGGAAAGGCCATCGACACGACATTAACAATTCAATTCGTCTATCGGACGAGCAGACCGTTTTTTCCGGAATTCCGTACTGCCAGCTAGAAAGATCCCAACTCCCACAGTTCACCCTCACTCGCATCCCTTGTTTGCGCCATGCATTGAGCTCCCTCATTCCGCGGACTATTGACGAACGGGCTTACCGTAAAATGCTGCATCTCCTCTGAGTCATAAGGCCTCAGCAACGCTTTCAAACTCTCTTTATTGCTCTCACTAGGATCCAGCCACATCTGATAGTCCGATTTCCGCAAAATAACGGGCATTCGATCGTGAACCGTTCGGAGACCTTCGTTGGCTTCTGTCGTTATTATCGTGAAGCTTCTGATCTCTTGACCTTCAGGAGATCGCCAGCAATCCCATAGTCCCGCAAAACAGAACATCTCTCGGCTCGCCAGGTGAATATGCACTGGAATCTTCTGTTTCCCCGACTTTTTCCACTCGTAAAATCCATCCGCAGGAATCAAACAACGCTTCTTCCCGAGCAGATTTCGAAAAGCGGGTTTCACCGAAATCGTCTCGGATCGAGCATTGATCAGCCTCGAGCCGATCGCCGTTTCTCGAGCCCAAAACGGTATAAGTCCCCAACGAAACGTGGTGCATGTCCGGCCTCCATCATGAAAAACGACTGGAACCTCCTGGGTGGGCGCAATATTAAATCGGGGCGTAAACTCGAATGACTCCTGAACCTCGAGTTTTTCAGCAATCTCGCGCTCTTCCCGGGTTAACGTGTAACGACCGCACATGGGACAACCAATCAGCCAGAACAGAATCCGCACTACGCCCCGAACGCGATTCCCTCAAACCAAAAAAAATGGTGCCAGAGGAGGGATTTGAACCCACGACCAAAGGCTTATGAGTCCTCTGCTCTACCACTGAGCTACTCTGGCAACTGTTTATTATTAACTGCTTACGAATGGAATAAAAACTCACGTTTGATCGTGTGCTAGTGTTTTCGCGTGAAACGCAAATAAACGCACAATTCGCGACTAACACATTCGTTCAACATGCGGCGAGAAATTACCGCAAGGTATTTGATCAGCGCAAGCACAGAGTCCGTCCGTTATCGAGGCGGATTGCTTCTTGCTTCCTCGCCTGTCCTCTCAAAGAATGATAGTGACAGACGGCTTTGCCACTGACACCAAGTTCGCCCGTAAATTTTTGCGCCTCTGTGCCTCTGCTTCTCGCCGTTGAAACCGCTACCAATAAAAATGCGCAGGCGCGAAGAACCCGGGCCGCAAAGAACGGACTCGCGCACCGACCGAGAATTGACCAATACGGGCGGCGCGCGGTGTCCGAAACGGAACCTGGAGCGACGCGCCCGCGTTCGGTCCTGGGATTTTGTTGAGTGCGCGTGTCGGCACCGGGTTGCTGTACCCGAGGAACCTCATACTCTCGTCGTAGCGAAAAATGACCCGGCGTGTCCACTGATTGATCACTTCAGCCGGAATTGTAAGCTCCCGTCGCCAACGATTCGATTTCGAACAAGGACCCTCATAGCGCCCAACATGGAGAACCGATGAGCGGTCCTCCCAAGACGTCGGGATTCAAAACTGCCGTGCCGGCCACCCATCTAGTCGTTCGATTGCGACTCATAGCACCCCGCTCGCTTCGCTCGTGGGGCAGAACTTGAAAGCCGGAATGCGGATTGCAAGCCAGATTGGCTGATCTTTGCACTACAGGCACTATTCTGTTTCCTTCGCCGAACTTTGATGATGCGACTGCCGGTTGTGTAATCCGAGCCGGAATACCGGAAGCAGACTCGACGAGCACCAAGCGCCGCACGTCAATTTAGATTTCTTGTTGCATCCCTTGAGTGCGTTCTCCGGTTCAGGGAGGCCGCTACGCTTCGGCAGGAGGGATTCAAGGACGAAAATGGAGCGAGTGAGGCCGACGAGAACCGATCCGCTCCCCGCAAAGCCCCATCCACCAACAAGCGGTTCGGAATTGGGGTAGTGGCGCTGGAAGGCTTAGCGAAGCGAGCCTTAGCTCGCGACCTCCAGTGTAGCACCCGGTACCCAGTTTTGGCGCCCGGCACAAGGAGGCGAGACGTCGATTCTCTGCTCGTCACTCTGCCCAGCTTCGAACCGCCTTTGGATCCCGCAGCATTTGCTCGGTGACGGTAAAGCAGTAGAGCTTTTTACCGGTGGAGCGGGAAAGAAGCTCATAGCCTCCAATCGAAAGTTCCTCCTCAGCGAACAATTAGATGAACAATCGGTTGAAGGCTGTCCCAAGTTTAGACCCAACTCTCAAGCACCAACTATTGCCCACTCCGACAGCAGATCAAGAAATGGCGGCCGACGCCGTTCGCAAAACTGGAACGAACGTTCTGCCGATTCTCATTGAGACAATCCAACGGGGAAGAGCCCCGCTGCGGCTCAGATTTCCCTGCGCTCCGCCGGTAGCTGCGGAACTGAATGGTATTCCTTCGCTGCGTTGGTGGTATCGGAACACCGTGATGCAAGCGCAAGGTGATGTTCTCGCCTGGCGCGCAGCTCTTGGAATAGAAGCTCTCTGTGAATATGGGCCACTGGCGAAGCAAGCAGTTCCGGCGCTTTTAAACCTTCGGTCGCAGCAAGGTGCTGCTGCGCTGGAAGCACTTCGGAAGATCGATCCGGACGCCATCTCAAGGGCAAACTGGAAGTGACCTGCTAACGAGTCTCCGGAGTCTTCTGAGCCCTATCCTTTTCCACCCGCTAAGCCGCTACTACCACTGATTCTATTGGTTTTGAGCGATTTCGCATCCGCTCCTGCATCGCTTTCGGACGGTAACTCCGATGGAGAGCCTTTTTGCGTGTGAAAAAGGACCTCACGGCGACGCACATCGAGCAATGGAGCCTGGGCAATCTTAAACCTCCGCAGCAATTTCTAGAGTTCTGCGGGCAGAGCTAAAACACTTTTGGTCGCGCGCTCTCCGTGCACAGCAAATCCATTTGTTCCGTAGGCTACACTGTGAAATATCAACTCTGAACCATCTGGCAGCCGGACAGTCCTCGATTCGCTCGGAAGGTGCAAACCGGAGATTGCGACGAGTGCGCAAATTCCGACACCCAAAATCAACAGCCGCTTCCGTTTCTTCATGGCGTCCTGCCTTGAAACAAAGCTGAAGAGTAGAGGCGACGATCGATTTTAGAAGTCGAATCCCCGACGGGCAGACGGAGGAGCGGATCAGCATTGTCCAGCTCCGCCGCTGTCGGTAGAGTCCCTCTACGATGAAGAAGAGCCGCCGGTTCCAACTGATTCTGATCGGAGCCGTTCTCCTGGGAGCTGTCGGCCTCTACTTTGACTCTTCCTCTCCCAATCAGCCACACTATCAGGGCAGAAGCCTGAGCGCGTGGCTTGCCATACTGGATAACGGCGAGGGAGGCGACGTATTCCTGAAGCATCAACCCTCACCTACTCCGACGAAAAAGCAGGCAGCGGCAGCAGAAGCAGTTCGCCAATTGGGAACAAATTCGTTGCCAATCCTGATCGAGCGAATCAAACACGAAAGAGTCCCGCTTCATCTCAAGATTCTTTATGCTCCTCCGGTCGCCGCGACATTCAGCAAAATTTCTCCATTGCGCCGCTGGTATCAGACAAAGATGATGCAACCACAAGGCGACGTTCTCGCTTGGCGCGCAGCTCTCGGAATCGACGCTCTGGGCGAGAACGCCGCTCCATTGATTCCGGTGCTCTCAAACATTCTCGCCGTCCAACCGCGACAAGCGGTTTCAGCATCCGGTCTAACGGCAGTCGCGAAAGGAAAGGCAGCTGCTCGCGCTCTTGCCGGCATCGGAGCGCCGGCGAGACCCGCTCTCAAGAGGGCAATAGCAAGCACGAATCAATTCAGCAGCTCGCTGGCAATTTGGGCTCTGAGTCGGCGATTCCTCGACGATCCGGAAATGATGTCAGCCGTTATTAGCAGCCTTGAATCTACGAATAGATCGACACAGATGATGGCTGCGTCGGTGCTCGCTCAAGCCAAAGCCGATCCAAAGACCGTTGTTCCGCTCATAACCAATCTGATGGCGACGGCTGGCGCTGGAATCGCGGAACGTTATATCTATGCGCTCGGCGAATATGGACCGATGGCGAAGCAAGCTGTCCCGGCACTATTGAGTGTCACTGGGCAGGATCGAAAGTCCGCACTTGGCGCTCTTCGAAAGATCGATCCTGAAGCGGCGGCAAACGCTGAGGCGAAGTGACCCTTTCTCCGCTCTGAGCACTTTCCATCCACTACGCCGCTACTCCACCTGATTCTATTGGGTTTAGAGTGATCTTGCATCCGCTAACTGCTCCGACTGAGCGCGCTTCCAAAAGGGAAGAATCGCCAATGTTTACGGGCTTGAGAGCGACGTAGCCGGTTGAGGAGGGATTTGGGCGGAGCGAAGGCAAGCGGCAGCAAATGCACAGGCGGCACAAGCATCCTCGTTGCGGATGTTCGCTAAATGAGGATGCCATGTTCAAGCATAAGTTCCCGCCGGGATTGGCTCTGCAATTAGGGCGTAAGGAATTGCTTTCCTTTTCACTTGCGGTCGAAGGCTGCCGGGGAGCGGTTTGTTACGATGAACGCGAATTTGCTCCGGTGCGAATTGCCAGCTTCGCACAAGCCCGGCAATGGCTTGGGAGTCCTCGCGTGTGATGCGCAGGGAGCCGTTTTCCGAGAGGCTTTGCTTAAGAGCCGTCAGCGCTTCGAAGGTAAAATCTTGGGTAGATTAAACCAAGCTTGAATTGAGCACGGGGGTCGCCTCGGGCGCATCTCCGAATGAGGGCAGACCACCCTCCGCACTTCCGCCAAGAAGGACGCCGACGACTCTC
>JAQBVM010000191.1 GCA_027623095.1 Verrucomicrobiota bacterium | reverse complement strand
CGTTATTCAGTTTCCTTCGAAACTTCAACGCCACTTTCCAGCCTGCCTTAGCTTGACACGTATTGGCTGGGACAGCCTGCGGTCCGACGATTGTTCCAATAACTCGGAGATGAACCGGCCCG
This sequence comes from Verrucomicrobiota bacterium, assembly GCA_027623095.1. Taxonomy (GTDB): domain Bacteria; phylum Verrucomicrobiota; class Verrucomicrobiia; order Limisphaerales; family SIBE01; genus JAIPJX01. The sequence continues at coordinate 14,392 of JAQBVM010000191.1, read as the reverse complement.
GCTGGCTCGCCCGAATCCAAAGTTGACACATGCCCGAGGGCGTTATTAGGTTCCCGTTGTAAATAGCGAGCCTGCGCCCCGAATTTACAATTCGGGGCTTTTTAGTGCCGAGAATTAGGAATTTCTGTTATGCCGAATACGATATTGGTGGGCGCTCAGTGGGGTGACGAGGGGAAAGGGAAAATCATTGATGTACTTACGGAAGACGCGGACATCGTGGTGCGGACGCAAGGGGGGAACAACGCGGGGCACACTGTTTTTGTCGGGAAACAGAAGTATGTCGTGCATCTCATTCCTTCGGGAATCCTTCGAAAGGGAAAGCTATGCGTGATCGGCAACGGCGTGGTGATCGACCCGATCGGACTCGTTCGCGAGATTGAGGGTTTGAAGGCGCTCAGAGTTAAGGTCGATGGCGGACTCCTCATCAGCGAGACCGCACACGTCGTTCTTCCGTATCACCGGGAATTGGACACTCAACGAGAAATCCTCAAGGGCAAGAATCGAATTGGGACGACAAAACGGGGCATTGGGCCGGCCTATAGCGACAAAGCCGCGCGCACCGGTTTGCGGGTAATTGATCTCCTCAATGAAACGCGATTCGAACAGGTGCTCCGGAAGAGAATCAAGGAGAACAACGAGATTCTCAAGGCGCTCGGCGGAAAGACGCTTTCATTCAAGAAGGTGCATGAAACGAATCGGGAAGCCGGTGACTATTTGCGTCCGTACGTTGCCAATACCGTTGTCCGGCTGCATGAAGCGTCGCGGAAAGGCGCAAGAATTCTCTTCGAAGGCGCGCAGGGAACTTTTTTGGACATCGACCACGGGACGTATCCCTATGTGACCTCTTCGAATACGACCTCCGGTGGGGCATGCACCGGTTCGGGTATGCCGCCGAACCGTATGGACCGGGTGGTGGGAGTGATGAAAGCTTACACGACCCGGGTGGGCGAGGGACCTCTACCAACTGAGGATTCCGATATCGCGGACCTCCTGCACGGTATGGGGCGCGAGTTTGGCGCCACAACTGGGCGCGCCCGGCGCTGCGGTTGGTTCGATGCGGTTGCGACCCGCCACGCCTCGATGGTGAACGGAATCGATGAATTTGCCGTGACGAATCTGGATGGTTTGGACACGCTGGAGAGGATTAAGGTGTGTGTCGGTTATCGAAGCGGATCCAAGCAATACGATTATATTCCCAACGACATCGAGGTGTTTTCGGAATGCAAACCGATTTACACCGAGTTTCCAGGCTGGCGTGTATCGACCGAGGGCGCGCGGACGTGGCGGCAACTGCCAGTCAACGCGCGCCGCTATCTGAAAGCGATCGCCGACTTTGCGTGCGCCGAGTTAAGCATCGCTTCAGTGGGGCCCGCGCGCGAGCAGACGATTATGCTGTGAAAAATGGCCGGATTTTGGCCCCTGGAGTTGCAGTTGCTGAATCATGACGACACCCGTCCATCAGTTGAGCTCTCAAGCGCTGTCGCTTCTTCCCACGCACGTGGCCGTCATCATGGATGGAAACGGGCGATGGGCGAAACAGCGCCATCTGCCCAGAGTTGAAGGACATCGTGTGGGTGTCGAGTCGGTGCGAGCTGTTCTGCGCACGGCTGGCGAGATTGGCATCAAGTACATGACATTGTACGCGTTCTCGGTGGAGAACTGGAATCGTCCAAAGGATGAGGTCGATACGTTGATGAAATATCTGGCGCGGTTCCTTAAAACCGAGATCTCGGAGTTAACCAGGAACAACGTCAAATTGGAAGTGATCGGTCAGATCCACCGACTGCCGGAATCCATTCAGGTTCAGTTAAAAAAAACCGTTGCCGCCCTCTCCCGAAACAACGGGCTCACTTTAATCCTTGCTCTGAGTTACGGCAGCCGGACTGAAATTGTGGAAGCGGTTCGAAGCATCGCCGCTCAGGTGAAAGAGGGCGCGATTGAGCCGGCGGAGATAGACGAACAGGTTTTCGCCCAGCATTTGTACACTCGGAATTGGCCGGATCCGGATTTGCTCATTCGAACCAGCGGCGAGATGAGGCTCAGCAACTTCTTGCTTTGGCAAATTTCTTATTCCGAGCTTGTGGTGACCCCCACTCTTTGGCCGGACTTTCGGCGCGCACAGTTTTTTGAGGCGCTGGAGGAATACACGCGGCGTCATCGCCGCTTTGGCAGCCTATAATGCACTGCCCGATTGCCTTCGCAAAAGCATGGTAACGGACAGGAATCCTCGAAATATGTCGAAACGAGCAACACTCGTTCGCCGTTCGATTAGTTCCGTGCTTCTCTGGGCGCTTGTGATCGGGGCGATCCTTTCGAGCGACAAGTTTGCATCCCGGTGTGTTTTTCTTGCTATCGTGCTGGGTTTGACGGGGCTTGGTCTTCGTGAGTTTTATAGTCTTGCGGGCGCTCGACTTTCCGAATCCTACCGCTATTGGGGGTTGATTGGCGGCCTGCTGTTGGTTGGCAGTACGTTTCTCTATCTTTCCGGGCTTTTCGGGCCGCACTTGGATCCGGCAGGAGCGAACGATTTCGAGACGGCATTCTTGATCCTTTTCGTTCTGGGTCTTTGTCTCCGGCGCCTTGTGTCAACGCACACTTCCGATGGAGTCTTTTCCGTATCCGTTACCTTATTCGGAATCTTGTACGTGGCGTGGCTGTTGAACTTCATCCAAAAGATCTATTTTTTTCCGAGTGTGGATGGAGCATTCTATGTGCTCTATTTCATTCTCGTTACGAAGTTTAGCGATCTCGGGGCCTATGTCACCGGCTCTCTTTTCGGCCGGCACAAAATGATTCCCCGCATCAGTCCCGGGAAAACGTGGGAAGGTTTCGCCGGAGCAGTGGTGATTTCCACGCTTGTGAGTGTGGTGTTTGCGCTGAGCGCGCAAGATAGATTGGCAGGGATGTCACTCTGGCATTCCGTTCTTCTCGGAGCGTTGCTCAGTTCGACCGCGGTTGTGGGGGATCTCATCGAATCGCTATTTAAGCGCGAGGCGGGGGTCAAGGATTCGGGCCGGCTGTTTCCCGGGATCGGCGGTGTGCTCGACTTGTTGGACAGCCTGCTTTTTAATGCGCCTCTGATGTATCTGTATTTGAGGCATATCCTGGTGGGCTGAATGAAGAACCTGGTTTTACTTGGATGCACGGGATCGATTGGGACCAGCACGATCAGAGTGGCCGAGGACTTGCCGGATCGCATTCGACTCGTCGGCCTTGCCGCCGGGGCCAATACACGGCTGATTGCCGAGCAAACCCTCCGGCATCGCCCCGAAGTGATCTGTGTGGCCGATTCCTCCGACGCGAAGGAGCTGGCCGCAACGCTCGGGACAGTCACGCGCGTGGTTTCGGGCGGCGACGGTCTCCTGGAGTTGGCGACGCTGCCCTCGGCGGATATCGTTCTGATCGCCATTGTGGGGACCGCCGGACTCCTACCCGCCCTTGCTGCAATCCGGGCTGGAAAAGACATTGCCGTCGCCTCGAAGGAGATTCTTGTCATGGCGGGCGAGATTGTGATGAACGAAGCCCGGAAATATGGGGTGCGCGTTCTCGCCGTGGACAGCGAACATTCAGCGATCTTTCAGTGCCTTCAGGAAAGGCCTGCGGAATCCGTCCGGCGCCTTTGGCTCACGGCTTCAGGCGGGCCCTTCCGGAAAACTCCGAAAGAAGAGTTTCATGCGATCACGGTCGAACGCGCTCTCAAACATCCTTCGTGGGTGATGGGGCCCAAGATCACGATCGATTCCGCGACTCTTTTTAACAAGGGGTTGGAGATGATCGAGGCTCGCTGGTTGTTCGATATTGAGATGGCTCGCGTCGAAGTGGTCGTTCATCCCCAGAGTGTGGTTCACTCCATGGTGGAGTTTGTGGACGGCTCAATCCTTGCGCAGCTTTCGACTCCGGACATGTGTCTTCCAATCCAGTATGCCCTGACTTATCCGGACAGGGTGGAAAGCGAGAGAGTGCAAACCAATCTCGCAAAACTTGGCACGCTGACTTTTGAGGAGCCGGATGTCGATCGGTTTCCGTCACTCGCGCTCGCCCGATCGGCGGGTGAGGTTGGGGGGACATTGCCCGCAGTTTTGAACGCCGCGAACGAAGTCGCGGTGGAGGCATTTTGCGGAGGCAAAATCAATTTTCTCCAAATTACGGAGACGGTTCGGCGCGCAATGGAGCGTCATGCGACCGTTCGGAATCCTTCACTTGAAGAGATTCTTGAAGCGGACAATTGGGCTCGGACGACCGCGCTCAACGGCGCCGGATAGAGCGAGCGTTCTTTCCGCGATTGCCAGGCTGCCGGCTTGCGGCTACAGTGATTATCTCGATCGGGGAAGCAATTTCGATTCGGGAAGTTAAGAAATGAGTCAATTACTAAACATTCTATATGTTGTCGCGGGTGTCGTCCTGCTGTTCGGGGCGGCCGTTTTCGTGCATGAATTCGGGCATTATTGGATGGCGCGGCGGCGCGGTCTGAAGGTCGAGGCGTTTGCAATCGGCTTTGGACCGAAAATCTATGGCTGGACCAAGGATGGGATCGAGTATTCGTGGCGATGGATTCCTGCCGGTGGTTTTGTCAAGTTGCCGCAGATGGTCACTTCGGACGCGCTCGAAGGAGGGAAGAATGCGGATGAACCGCCGCTTCCACCCGCGTCGCCGTGGTCAAAGATTCTGGTCGCGTTCGCCGGTCCTTTCATGAATATCGTTTTTGCTTTTGTCATTGCGACGGTGATTTATTTCGTCGGTCTGCCTGTGCTGGTAAATCCGTCGATCGTGGGATACGTGGATCCCGAATCGGATGAAGCGAAACTGGGAATTCAAGAGGGGGATCGGATCGTGGAGGTAAACGGAAAACTGGTGGATTCGTGGCAGGACGTTCAGATGACGACCGTGCTCGCGCGGACGAATGTCATCCCGGTCGTGGTCGAACGTGGGGGAAATCGCCAGACCTACTCACTCACGGCCAGAGTTAATGAGACACTTGGCTGGAAGATGTTGAATTTGGATCCCAAAGATCATCCCCAGATAATAGACGTACTGGCGAAATCCGCTGCGCAAGAGGCCGGGCTCAAAGCGGAAGATGTGGTGCTTTCATTTGCCGAAGTTCCGATTGCGGGCCGGGAGCAGTTGATCAGTCTGATCGAGAGGCGCGGTGGCGAAGAGACCGAAATCGTTGTGAAGCGGGGCGACACGAAGGTCGCGATCAAGATTACTCCCCGGAGCGATCCAACCGCAAAAGTTGGGCGAATCGGGGTCATGCTGGGTTCCAATACCGACACAGTGTATCGGGTGCAAAAACCCGGTCCGACCCCGTGGGCTCAAATTTCGGATGTGTTGGACAAGACCTGGAGCACGTTAAGCGCTCTGTTTCATTCGAAGGAAACGGGTGTCGGAGTGAAGGATTTGAGCGGGCCGCCGGGAATCCTGGCAATGCTCGCGGCGCAATTGAACACCGATATCCGGCTCGCGCTGAGTTTCTTGGTGCTGCTCAATGTGAACTTGGCGATCATCAATTTGTTTCCCATTCCCGTGCTTGATGGGGGACACATCATGATGTCGCTGTTCGAATGGATCTGGCGCAGGCCGCTCAATGTGCGGTTCGTGGAATGGACGACGACCACATTCGCTGTTCTATTGATTTCGTTTATGCTTTATGTCTCTTTCAACGATGTGACTTCCCGCTTCGGCCTTTTCAAATCGTTGTTTCGCGGGGAAACCACCGTGGAATCCGGTTCTCATCAGACAGAGCAGGCTGTCCCCGTTGCTCCCGCTTCGGAGGAATAAGTTTCATGCGGTACTGCCATTCGCCATTTCAAATTGAACGGCGCATCAGCCGCGAAGTCGTGATCGGAGATCCGCAGCGTGGCGGCATAGTCATCGGCGGGAACCATCCCATCGTCGTTCAGTCGATGCTGACGTGCGATACGATGGATACGGCGGCCTGCGTGCGGCAGACGTTGGATTTGGTGGATGCCGGCTGCGAGTTGGTGCGCATCACCGCGCCAACCGTCAAAGACGCTGCAAATCTCAGGAGCATCGTCGAAGACCTTCGGTCGAGGGGCTGTTTTGTCCCGATTGTAGCCGATATTCATTTCAAGCCTGAAGCGGCAATGGAAGCGGCAAAATGGGTGGAGAAGGTTCGGATCAATCCGGGCAATTACGCCGACTCGAAGAAATTCGCGGTCAAAGAATACTCGGACGATCAGTATGCGGCCGAACTCAGCCGAATTGAGGAGCGTTTTGCGCCGCTCGTCCAACTTTGCAAGGACCTTGGACGGGCAATTCGAATCGGCACCAATCACGGTTCACTGAGTGACCGGATCATGAACCGGTTCGGCGACACGCCGCTCGGCATGGTGGAGAGCGCCTTGGAGTTTGCTCGAATCGCGCGCAAGAATGACTTTCATCAATTCGTCTTTTCGATGAAAGCGAGCAACCCGAAGGTGATGATCGAGTGTTACCGCCTTTTGGTGGCCCGCCTGAATGAGCTGGGAGCGGATTGGAATTATCCGATCCATCTCGGCGTAACGGAGGCCGGAGACGGGGAAGACGGCAGAATTAAGAGCGCCATCGGAATTGGCTCATTGCTGGCCGACGGATTGGGAGACACCATTCGAGTCTCGCTGACCGAAGAGTCACCCAACGAGGTTCCGGTATGCCGTGATCTCCTGGCGGAAGTACCCGGTTTGGCAAATCGGACGGCGCTCGTGGAAGAAGTTGGGCTTTCATATAACCCGTTCACTTTTGAAAGGCGTATTTCCGAAGAAATTGAATTGTCGGATGGCGTGCGTTGCGGTGGTGAACAGACCGTTCGCGTGGTTGTGCCTCGGTCAGTGTGGGATAGGGTGGCTTCAAAGATTCGACCCCGGGACGATATTCGCCCTGAGGGAATCTATGAGGAGCTTACGGTTTGTGAGGTCGATCCTCGAAGCGATTTTGAAATTTCCTGTTCCGCGCAATTCGTGACCGTTCGAGACGGTCTTGATCTGCCTGAAATCACTGCCTTCCGTTTGCTTGCGGCAAGACTAAAACGAATCGGAAGGGCGAACCCAATCCTTATCAAAGATTGCGTCAATGTTCCTGAATCCCCATTGGAGCCGCGGCTGGCTCTTCTGCGCGCATCGGTCGTGATTGGCTCGCTTCTTTCCGACGGAATTGGAGACGCGATCTTGATTCGAACCGAACCGGGCGCCGGACAGTCGCTGAGGCTGGCCTACAATATCCTGCAAGCGGCGGGTTGCCGATCTTTCAAGACTGACTATGTGGCGTGCCCTTCTTGTGGCCGGACACTTTTCAATTTGCAGAGTGTCACGGCGCGCATCAAATCGCGAACGGAGCATCTTAAAGGTGTTAAAATCGCGATCATGGGATGCATTGTCAACGGGCCCGGTGAAATGGCAGACGCCGATTTTGGTTATGTGGGCGGCGCTCCCGGAAAGATCAATTTGTACGTTGGGAAGAAGGCGGTGAAGTTTAATATTCCCGAATGCGAAGCCGTAGAGCAACTGGTTGATCTGATTCGAGAGCACGGAAAATGGGCGGAACGTCCGGAAGAAAATTCGGAGGAAGAATTGTCATCCGCGCCCATTGGCGGGCTGGTTGGGCAAAACGGATAACCCCATCGCATACACAGCCCGCGCCGTGGGTGGATTTTGGTCCATGGGCACGGAACACCTCCTAAGATTGGACGAGAATCGTGACCATGAACCCACCCCCAGCCCCTCCGAGGAGGGGAGCCGTTGCCCGAATGCCTCTTTCAGGTCCCCTCCTGGGAGGGGTGAAGGGATGGGTTGGTTCATGGAGAAGAGGGGCTCGGATGGATTGCTTCGAGCGTGTGAATGAATTTGTTTTCTATTTTCGTTTTTCGATCGGGATTGGCTTCGTGGAACTTGCGACACTGTGGCGGGCCTTTTATTGAATGCGCTCAGAAACCACCGGAATGCGGCGTTCAATTTGGTTGGGTCGAAGACATTGGATCGTTGGGCTGATTGAACTGACGCTCGGAGGGGTTTTGCTTTTTACAATGTTGCGCTGGTTTGAACATCGTCAGGTATATATTCCGTCCTCGCGGATGGATCGAGGCGGCGAGTGGCTGGGTCGGGCTTGGGAGGATGTATATTTTACCGCGTCAGATGGCACACTCCTAAATGGCTGGTTCTTTCCTTGCGGCGCGGAATCGAAATGTCCGGATGTGGCGGTGATCTTGTGTCACGGAAATGCCGGAAATATCAGTCATCGATTCGAGAAATACTCGCTACTTCTGGATCTGGGATTGAATGTTTTTGCCTTCGACTACCGGGGTTATGGCCGAAGTAAGGGAAAACCTGGAGAAGAGGGGACATATCTAGACGCCGAGGCAGCGTATCAGTGGGTTGTATCGAAGGGGTTTGCTTCAGAGCGCATCGTTGGAATGGGTGAATCCCTAGGAGGCGGCGTTGTGGCTGAACTGGCCGTTCGAGAAAGGCTCGGCGGATTGATTCTCCAGAGCAGCTTCACAAGTATTCCCGATTTGGGCTCGGAATTGTTTCCCTGGCTGCCCGTTCAACGAATGGCCTCGATTCGATACGACACTATTAGAAAACTCCCGAAGATTCGTGTGCCGGTTCTGATCATGCATAGCCGCAAAGATTCCTTAATAGGCTACCACCATGCTGAGCGAAACTTCGCCTCCGCGAATAGCCCGAAGCGCATTGTGGAGTTGTCGGGAGATCACAACGAGACTCTTGCCTTCAGCTTTGACGCGTACCGAAATGGAATCAGAGACTTCCTGGTTTTTGCGGGATTGTCCGATTGATGCCGGTATCTGATTGAGATTCGAACGATGAACAACGCTAGCTTTTCGGGATTGGGCAGACGGACGGTGGACCCTCCGATCTCGTGGTTGATCCGCATGGCGAAGGAAGTTCGCGAGATGGTTTTTTTGATGGGACGAGTCCCGAGCGATTCCTGTTCGGCTATCGAACCACCAATCCGCAAGAATCTAAGCGTCCATCGGATCGAAGGCATTCGCGAATGTAATCGACGATCTGATCGTTGAGTTCCTGGCATCGTCCGCTCCACCTCTTGGCCCCAAGCAGGCTCTTCACGCAGCCTCGCAGCCCGTTCAATTGCAGAACATCGGGCTCGGATGTGAGTTTCATTCGCAGCTCATCGCGCAAGTGAGGGAAAAAGGCAAGCTCGAGCGCCGCGTCCGAATCGGGCACCAACTTTCTCAAGTCCGATACTTTGACTGCCGCTTTTTCGTCGGGGTCCTGGGACTTTACGTCCAGTCCCAAAGTCCGAAGGACCCGTTCTAGTGCAAGTGAGAAATCGTCGATGGACACGGAGATGCGAGCCAAATCATGCTTGAAATAGTGAACCACCGCCGCGGCGGCCTGCTGAACCAGGCCTGGGTCAAGTTCGGAGGCCACGTTGCCAATGAGTTCGGCCGCGACAAGTTCGGCTGAGCATGGAATCGTTTCTCCGTTGGACGTTTGAATCAAGAGATAGTCATGGTGCAGTTGGATCATAAGCTTTCCTCGAGTTTCTTGATTTCCTGAACGAATTCGGTGACTTCTTGGAACCGGCGGTAAACGCTCGCAAATCGAACATAGGCAATCTGGTCAACTAGCCGCAGGGATTCCATCACTCTCTCGCCGATCGCCATTGACGGAACTTCCTTGTCATACTTTTTGTTGATCTGATTCATGATGTTGTCCACCATCTCTTGAATTTGACTCAGACTCACGGGACGCTTTTGGCAGGCTCTCTTTATTCCTGACACAAGTTTTTCTCTGGAAAACTCTTCATTCAGACCGTCGCGCTTCACCACCATGAGCCCCTCATGCTCAATAGCCTCGTAAGTAGTGAATCTGTAACCACAAGCCAGGCATTCCCTGCGGCGGCGGATCGTCGCTCCCTCGCGCGATGTTCGCGAATCAATAACTTTATCTTCCTCACATCCGCATTTGATGCACCGCATATTCTCAGTTCAACTACAGCCCGATGTGGTTTCCTGTTCAATTACACACTAAATGTTGTGGAGTCAAGCAACTCTCGCGCAAATTACGGCTCTGTTTTTCGTTTGCGAAGTGGAGATTCGCCTGACTCGTTTAGTTTCGAGTCTAATTCTAACAGTTGAAACGTTCTTGAATTCCTCGCGCGGGAACGTCAGTCTTTCGCTACTCACAAGATTTAAGCGAATCGCAAACCTCATGAAGAACGAAAGAATACGATCAAAGGATTCCGCACGGAATATCGCCGAAACCTCTTCTATCGGAAGGCGCACGTTCCTCGGAACGATTGCGGCAACGGCTGCCGGTGCTGCTCTGTCCAGATTGGTGAACGCAGTGGAGCGGGACTGGACCGGAAAAACCCCAATTCGGTATCCGGATCCCGACATCGTGGTTCTTGATCCACGATTCGCCAAGTATAAGCTTGGAAACACGCCAATCCAACGCCTTCACACTGGAACGCTCTGGGCGGAGGGTCCGGCATGGAATGGCGTGGGCCGATACCTCCTCTGGAGCGATATTCCCAATGATCAGCAGTTGCGATGGCTTGAAGAAGACGGCCATGTCAGCGTGTTCCGTCAACCTGCCGGAAATAGCAACGGCAATACCTTCGATTGGGAGGGCCGCCAGATTGCCTGCGAGCATGGAAACCGCCGGGTGGTCAGGTATGAACATGACGGCAGGTTGACCGTTTTGGCGGACAAATGGGAAGCGAAGCCTCTCAATGCGCCGAATGACGCTGTGGTGCATCCAGACGGAGGTATCTGGTTCACGGATCCAGGATATGGGAGCTTGATGAATTACGAGGGGAACAAGGGTGACCTTCACATCAAGGAAGCAATCTACCGGATTGATCCGGCTTCGAGAACAATCTCAAAGGTAACGGACGAAATGTTCAAACCGAATGGACTTTGTTTTTCGCCGGATTACGAAAAGCTTTACGTTGCGGAGACCGGATCAAGCCATTATCCGGATGCTCCCAAGAATATTATGGTGTTTGATGTTCAGGGCGGCGTCAGACTTGGGAAAGGCAGGCAGTTTGCATCAATGGAGCTGGAGGGCAAAGGCGCCGGGCTTGCCGATGGCATTAGGGCGGATGTGGACGGAAACATTTGGTCGAGCGCCGGCTGGGTGGGGGAAGGGTATGATGGTGTCCATATCTTTGCTCCGGATGGACACCGGATCGGCCAGATCCTGCTCCCGGAGATTTGTTCAAACGTTTGTTTTGGCGGAACGAAACGGAATCGACTATTCATGACAGGCAGCCAGTCGCTCTACTCGGTGTACGTTGAAACGCAGGGAGCACACATCACGTAAGTCGTGAAGTCTGTTCCATGGTGACAGCAGACTCCGTTATGAAAAGGGTAGGAAGCATGCCTATCCGGTTTAATAGCATTCGCATTGATTGGACGTGCTGCGCCTCGCAGAGGCGCGCTCCGGAGCGCGGGTCTGTGACCCGCAGCATCTGCAAAACGTCAGCAAACCGGATACGTGTGGTATGAAGCATTTCGAACTCAATCACGTTGCGATTCACGTCGAAGATGTCGAAAAGAGCTCCGAGTTTTACATGAAAGTCTTGTTATTGGAGCCAATTCGACGTCCGGCCTTCGCGTTTCCGGGAGCTTGGTTTCGGTTGGGTGCGGCACAGGAGCTTCATTTGATCGGAAACCGCAGTGACCCGGTGTTTGCAGGGAATCGCAGCAACCACTACGCTCTGCGAGTCGATAGTCTGGATGACTGGGAGAGTCATTTTCGAGCGCTCGGGATCGAATACCGTTCGCGCCGCCAACGGCCCGACGGAGCGTGGCAGTCCTATGTCACCGATCCCGATGGGCACGTGATCGAGCTTTTTACGCCGCCAGTCTCTGCTGACGGAAATTAAGAAACGCAGTTTAACCGTAGGGAGCGAAAGAACAGAAATGGTGTTTGGCGCCGCTCGTAATCCTGGCTGAAGCTGGTTCCGGACCTTGCCCACAGCGTAAATGAGAAGTTCATTTGGCGAATCGACTCCTTGACGCGCCGTTCCTTGTCGCCTAGCCTCGATATTGTTAGGGGAGCCAACCAGTCCGACGATTTGGACGAAGGCTGAGAGTTTCGCGTTTGGCCCGCGGAAGACCCGTTGAACCTGCTCCAGGTAATGCTGGCGAAGGGATATTTAATCCTTCAAGTGCATTCCCCGGATGGATCCGAAAGAGTAGCTGTGTTGTTGTCATCAACCACCAACTTTCAATCATCGAATACACTATGATCGCGACAAAAGAATCCATTAACCCGCATAGCACCGACCAGCTTCCGAACTCTTCAAGGGTCTCTGCTCCTGGCAAATTGCACCCGGAGATCCGTGTGCCGATGCGCGAGATTGCTCTCGCTCCGACGAAATCGCTTAACGGCCAAACCGAGGAGAACGAGTCGGTTCGTGTCTATGACTGCTCCGGTCCGTGGGGCGATCCCGAGTTTCAGGGTTCCTCCGACGAAGGACTTCCGCCGCTGCGGCACGAGTGGGTTTTAAAGCGTGGAGATGTCGAAGAATATGATGGCCGCGAAGTTCGGCCCCAAGATAACGGTTACCTATCGCGCCAGCACGCCGAATACGCGAGCCAGGCGGAGAAAAACCGTCTTGTGGAATTCCCCGGATTGAAGGGGCATCGAAGACGCCCTCTTCGCGCGAGTCAAGGCCATCCCGTTTCACAGCTTTGGTATGCCCGGAAGGGAATCATCACGCCGGAAATGGAATTCATCGCCATCCGCGAGAACATGGGCATGGAAAAGTTCGCATCCCGGAATCCAAAATCCCCGACGCCGCAAACCGACCTCTATCATCAGCACGCCGGCTCATCTCAAATTTCAAATCACAAATCTCAAATCCCCGACTACACCCCGTCGGTATTCCGTCGTTTTCCCCAGCGGATTCCCGCGCAGATGACACCCGAATTCGTCCGCGATGAGGTCGCGGCCGGGCGCGCCATCATTCCGGCGAACATCAACCATCCGGAATCCGAACCGATGATCATTGGCCGAAACTTTCTTGTGAAGATCAATGCGAACATCGGCAACAGCGCCGTCGCATCGAGCATTGAAGAAGAGGTTGAAAAGATGCGCTGGGCGACGAAATGGGGCGCGGATACCGTCATGGATCTCTCCACCGGCAAGAACATCCACGCCACGCGCGAGTGGATTTTGAGAAACTCACCTGTGCCGATTGGCACCGTTCCCATCTATCAGGCGCTAGAGAAGGTGAACGGCAAAGCCGAAGAACTTACGTGGGAGATTTTTCGCGACACGCTCATCGAACAGGCCGAACAAGGAGTGGATTACTTCACCATTCATGCGGGTGTGTTGCTGCGATTCATCCCCCTCACGGCAAATCGCATGACCGGCATCGTATCGCGTGGCGGCAGCATCATGGCCAAGTGGTGTCTGTCGCATCATCAGGAGAGTTTTCTCTACACCCGCTGGGACGACATCTGCGATATCATGGCCGCCTACGACGTGAGCTTCAGCATTGGCGACGGCTTGCGCCCTGGCTCGATCGCGGACGCCAATGACGAAGCGCAATTCGCCGAGCTCGAAGTCCAGGGAGAACTCACCGAGCGCGCTTGGAAGCACAGTGTTCAAGTCATGAACGAAGGCCCGGGCCACGTGCCGATGCACATGATCGAGGAGAACATGCACAAACAACTCGAATGGTGCCACGAAGCGCCATTCTACACGCTTGGGCCACTCACGACCGACATCGCGCCCGGTTATGACCACATCACCAGCGGCATCGGCGCGGCGATGATCGGCTGGTACGGTTGCGCGATGCTCTGTTACGTGACGCCCAAAGAACACCTAGGTCTCCCGAACAAGAAAGACGTGAAGGACGGCGTGATCACCTACAAAATCGCCGCCCATGCCGCCGACCTGGCGAAAGGCCATCCCGGCGCGCAATACCGCGACAACGCCATTTCAAAATCACGCTTCGAGTTCCGATGGGAGGATCAGTTTAACCTGTCGCTGGATCCCGTTACCGCAAGGGAATTCCACGACGAAACTCTCCCGCAAGAGGGCGCAAAAACCGCGCATTTCTGTTCCATGTGCGGTCCGCACTTTTGCTCGATGAAAATCACGGAAGACGTGCGGAGATACGCGGCGGAGCAAGGTGTTCGGGAAGAAGAAGCGCTGAAAAGGGGTATGGGGGAAAAGTCCCGCGAGTTCGCGGAAAAGGGTGCGGAGATTTACGCGAAGGCGTAGTCGAATACCGGCAGGACTACGTTGCCCGCCGATCTTTCGGGATCCGAACGCAGACGCAGGCGGGCGCATCTCCGAATGAGGGCAGACCACCCTCCGCACTTCCGCCGAGAAGGATGCCGACGACTTTCGTTTCTATCGGTGGGGCGACACTCTGTGAAGCCCTGACTTCTCCT
>JAQBVM010000190.1 GCA_027623095.1 Verrucomicrobiota bacterium | reverse complement strand
AATAACGACGGGCATTTCGAGCTTTCTTTTATTATTTCGCACTTATATCACGCTTGAATCAGGACTGGTTTCTGGAAGGGACCAAAGGCTACGGCGGGATCAGAGGAGAAGGAAACTGGGATTATTGGATAGGCCATCTTTCGTTTGCGCCCGAGGTTTATGATCCGGCGGCTTTCATAGTCTCGATTGGCGATTTCGCCGGAGAGGCAAAGCAGTTCGCGGTCAAGGAAAACGCTCCGAAGCCGGAGAACATTTCGGTGATGACGGGGTTGACCAAGTACGATCTGGTGCCGTGGTCGTATCAGAAGTCAGATGGCTCCTTTTGGGATCGGAACTCCGTTGCGAAGGGTGTCAAGGTCGTCGCGCACAACCAAATTCAAGGGTGCGTGCTCGTTGAGCTCGTGGAAGACCGAAAGCTAAAGGTGGAGGTTTTTCCCGGCAGGGATAGTTCCCAAGTCCCGGCTTTCACGGGAGCCGCCCGATTCTACACTCGATGAAGCACCGTAGCGGTGCGAAGGAAAAGTGACGGGTTGAGAGTAATACTGCAGTGACGGTTCGGTTTTGGAGCGCGGTTTTCCAGGCCGCAGCACGTTTGCATGAACAACCGGGTCATCGCGTTAGGCCGCAGAGCACCCGCGCGAGTTTATTCGAGTCGTGTCGCACGATGTCGGTCTGCTGAATGACCTCTTCCAGAATCACTGAGCGAGCGAGTTGTTGAAGTTCAGGGATGTCAAGTTTCACCGGATGCGCCTTCTCAGCGACATACTTCTTAACGAGACCGTCAGCCACGGGCGCTGAGTTGCAAATAATATAGTCAAACGTGTCCTGCTTCAGGTAGGAGAGCACCTCTTTGGCGAATTCAGAAGCGACAAACCCGTTTGTTTCTCCCCACTTCGTCATAATGTTCAAAACGTAAGCCAATTTACCCCTGCGTTCGCGAATGGCATCGGCAAACCCTTCGACAAGAAAATTCGGAATGATTGACGTATATAGGTCGCCCGGTCCAACCACGATGAGATCGGCAGCTTTGAGCACTTCGTAAGCCTCGGCAAAAATGTAACTCCGAGGTTCGAGATAAACGTTCCGGATGCGGATATCCCCGTCGTGCTTGGGGACGTCGATATTGCTCTCCCCCTTGATGGTTTGGCCGTTCTCGAGCGTCGCGCAGAGATTGCTGGGATCGGTGGAGACGGGAAGCACTTTGCCTCGGCAGTTCAGGAGCGCCGCCGCTTTTTTGATGGCGCTTACGTCGCTTCCCGTGACCGCGCGGAGGGCCTGCAAAAACAGGTTGCCAAAACTGTGGCCTTTGAACGAACCGCCGTCCGCGTACCGGTAGTTGAACAAATCGCGCAAGGTCGTGTCCTCGGAGTCCGGAGCGAGCGCTATGAGACAACGCCGCGTATCTCCCAAAGGCAGCATGCCAAACTCGTCGCGAAGAATCCCGGTGCTCCCTCCGCTGTCGAATGTGGAAACTACGGCGGTAATGTCCAAAGGATACTGCTTGATTCCCCTTAAGACAGTAAACGTCCCCGTTCCCCCGCCGACCACAACGACCTTATTCATTCAAACCTCAGATCAAACTCGATTGATCCGCGAAACTGACGCCGATCGGTGGACCACAAATTACCTTGAAATGGAACATACTCCGCCGAAAGCGCCCGCTCGTTGCGAGAACTGACTCCACGGATACCGCCGTCTGGTTGAGCGTGATGCACGACGGAGTTTTGTCACATTTGGCGTCAAGCGTCAAAAAAGAATTTAGGCATTGCTTTTGCCCTCGTTGACATTTGATCTCACGGTCTCTATTGCTCATGAAGACAGCACGGCCCGGACGAGGAAGAGTTCGAGGCAGTGACCGCCAAAGTCAAATCGGACTGCGCGATCAAAAAGCACAGAACCCATCAAATTCAGGTGAGCTGCCAGGAATAGAGAATGAACCGCAAACACTTCGGCACCGACGGCCTTCGGGGCATTGCGAACCACACACTGACTCCCGAACTTGCGTTCAAGGTCGGTTTTGCAGCGGGTATTTACGTTCGGCAACAAAGGCTCGATCCTAAAGTAATTCTGGGCCGAGATACGCGCCGGAGTGGTCCAATGCTTGGAGCAGCGCTGGCTTCTGGATTCTGTTCCGCCGGCATCGAAGTGATGTCACTGGGAATTGTGCCAACCGGTTGCGTCAGCTTCGTGACGCGAACGGGCGCTTACGGAATGGGATCCGTCATCTCGGCCAGCCACAACCCGGCTCCAGACAATGGAATCAAACTCATTGGCCATGATGGGCGCAAGCTTCCGGACGAAGCGGAGGAGATCATCGAAGCCCTGATGGCGAACCTTCCCGACGAGCGGCCTGTCGGCGCAGGTGTGGGTGACTTGGTGACGTCTCGAGAGGAAGTCGCCCGATACATGGACTACCTCGAGACACTCGTTCCCGAATCCCTTGAGGGAATCCGCGTGACCGTTGACGGAGCACACGGAGCAGCGTACGAACTCGGCCCAGAGATTTTTCGGCGCCTGGGCGCCAACGTCGATGTCATTGGGTGCAAACCGGATGGAATGAATATCAACTCAGAAGGCGGAGCCACCAAACCGCACGCCATTCAGGGATTCACAAAGGCGGAGAAACCGCATCTCGGCGTGTCCTTCGACGGCGATGCGGACCGCGTGGTTTTTAGCGACGAGCAGGGAAGGCTTATCAACGGTGACCGCACGCTGGGGCTTTGGTGCGCCCACTGGCGAAAGTGCGGCGGTCTTGAGCCACCGTTGGTGGTTGGCACCTTGATGACCAACGGCGGCTTCGAGAAGTACATGGCTGAGCAAGGAATCCGTCTGGAACGTACCGCGGTTGGTGACAAGTACGTGAGCGCCAAACTGATCGAACTCGATGCGAAAGTGGGCGGCGAGCAGAGCGGGCACATTATTTTCTCGCGGCGCGGCCCGACCGGAGACGGCCTCATCACCGCGCTCGAGGTCTTGCGGGTCATCAAGCGCGAAGGACGTTCCGCGTCGGAATTCTACGGTGACTTTGAGAACTGGCCCCAGCTCCTGGTGAATGTGAGCCTGCCGTCGCGTGACGGTTGGAACCAGAACGAGGAGATAGTTGCCGCGCTGAAGCACGCCGAGACAGCAATTGAAGGCCACGGGCGAGTAATGGTGCGGGCCAGCGGAACACAACCCATGGTCCGCGTAATGGTCGAAGCCGACTGTTCCGCGCTGCGCGACAAGGTGGCGGACTCAATAGTCGGCGCGATGGAGAGGGCGCTGGCCGGCAAAGTCTATAGCCGAGTTGACCTGACCTATTCTCTGGGCGAGTGACTCGGGGAACCACGGCGGTCAGATTCATTTCAGTTACGGCAATGAAGTTTGGCCTCGGCTGGAATCCAAGGTGATTGCGAAACGAGTACGGCTTTCTCAACCGGGCTGAATGCCAAGCAAATCCACCAACGCATCGTGCAGGGCCGGCGGGCCTCCGACGATCTCGTTGTTCGCCGTTGTCGTGATGCGTCCGCCCGCTTCACTTAAAATCACTTGCCCCGCCGCGAGGTCCCAAATCTTCGATGTGCCGCTGAGATTCACGTAAGCGCCAAACCCTCCCGCCGCGCAATAACAAAGCCCGAGAGCGCTCACACCGATGATCCGCACGCGATCCGCATGCCGGACCAATCGATCAACCTTTTGCATCGCGCGTTCGATTTTGTCCGAAGTGAAACGCCGATGTGGAATCTCCACACAGATCATCGAATCCGCCAGCGCGATCCGCGCTGAGCAATGAATACGGGCGCCGTTAAGCGTGGCACCGCCACCGCGCTCAGCAGTGAACATCTCGCCCGTTTCGGGATTGAAAACGACTCCCAGGATTGCCTCGTTCCGCTTGTGCAGGGCGAGTGAGATCGAATACAGCGGGACGCCCTCCGCGAAATACCGGGTTCCGTCGATAGGATCGAGAATCCAAACGTACTCCGCGCCATTGTTGCGCGCGCCGGATTCCTCCGCCACTAGACCGTGGTCCGGAAACGCCTTGGAAATGGCGGATGCGATGTGGGCGTCGATGGCCAAATCCGCTTGCGTGACGGGGTCCCCCGGTCCTTTCTCCGTCACGACCACTGGATGGCGAAACGAACCGGTTGCGATTCGTCCGGCTTCGCTCACGACCGTCGTGGCGAAACCCAATAATTGACCGAAGTTGCTCATCTTTTCTTTCAGTTCCACGATCTATGGATTCCGGAGAGGATATCCGGCAACGCGATACACTACGCAGTCGAGAATCCAAGTCGATACGGATCGCTGATCGGCTTTTTCTGCGTTGACGCCTCGTTACTTGCGTCATAGCGTTTTGCCCGCGAATTGTGTGCGAGACCGGTTGGTCGCCGCAGCAATGAAACTGAATTGATTCATTTCCCTATTGGAAGCCGGCCCAAGCGCAAGGCTGAATGTACGGCGGTACCAAATCCGCTTTCATCGTAGCGAGACACTAAGACAACATGACTGAATCCAAAGTTTTGAACAAGATCTGCGATTGGATGGCTGAGAAATATCCCAAACTTGGCCGAGTCGCAGCCGCGCAGTTAACAAAGTGGCGCGACGGCAGTGTGCCCTACGCCTACCCGGAGGTTCTCGACCGGCATTTGGAGGCAGCCCACCGAGAGATTCTCGAACCGCAAACGGGAGAGAAATGTCTGAAGTTATTGTTCGACGCCTTTTTCCAGGTGTTGCCTTTTGGGACCGGCGGGCGGCGGGGACGAGTCGGATACGGTCCCAACCGGCTGAACCTCTCGACCGTCGCCATGACGATTCAGGGTCACTGCAATTATTTGCATAAGGTTTTCCGCGATCACCCGCAGCCGCTGGCAGTCGTCGTGGCCAACGATGTGCGGGTGTTCAATGACATCGCCGGAACCTACCGGTTTCTTGGAAATGATCACCCTCTCCTGGGGGTGTCTTCCCGTTCCTTGGGCAAACTGGCCTGCGAGATTTACGCGGGCAACGGGATTAAGGCTTACTTCGCGAAGCCCGAATCGGACCAAGCGGTATTGACCACGCCGGAGCTGTCCTTCGTGATCAAACAGCTTCGGGCAGTCGGAGGCATTAACATGTCCGCTTCGCACAATCCGCCGGATGACAACGGCTTGAAGGTCTATGACGAATACGGCAGCCAGCCCGTGGCTCCAAACGATCAGATGCTGGTGGAGGCCATGAGCAGCGCTTTTGAGATCCGCGAAATTCGATTCGAGCAGGCGCTGGAAAAGGGTTTGATTTGCGACGTTCCCGGCGGGCTGCATGAGGAATATGTTAAAGCGTATGTAAAGATGTACGACAACATTTTTTCGCCCCGTCCCAAGGTGCGGATCGTTTACACTCCCTTGTCCGGATGTGGACTGACCACCGTCGGCGAAACGATGACGAGAGTGGGATTCCCTTGGGAGATGCCGCCAGGGCAGGGACCTGACGGCACTTTTTCCAATATTCCATTCAAGGCGCCAAATCCGGAAGTGCCGGAAGCCACTGCACCTGCCAAGGACTATGCCGACAAGATAGGCGCCGGAGTGGTCTTGTGCAGCGATCCCGATGCCGACAGAATCGGGCTGGAAGCCAAACTGCCCGACGGGTCGTGGTATCACTTCGACGGCAACCAGATCAGCGCAATCCTCTGCTACTTCCTGATGCTTGACCCTCAAGGTCCGAAGCGAAGAGGTCTCGTTATCGAAACCCTGGTCACTACCAAGATACTTGGGCAGATCGTGAAGAGATCACCCGGCTCTCAGATTATTGACGAGTTGCTGGTCGGATTCAAATACGTAGCGGACGTTCTAAAATCCCTCGAACTGTCCGGGTCCTACACCCGGTTCAATGGTGAGGTCATTAAGTTCAAACCGGCAGATCTTGTCCTGGCGGCTGAAGAAAGCCACGGAGTCATCGTCCTCCCAACGATTCGCGACAAAGATGCCACTCCCGCTTGTTTATATCTTTCCGCCCTCTACCAACGACTCCAATCGGAGGGACGAACTCTCTTCGATTATTATCTTCAAATCCTTGATGAAGTGGGCGGGTATGACGCCGCGTCCCGTTCAATTATGATGTTTGGGGCGGACGGCATGACCCGGCGCGATCAGATTATGGCTTCATTGAGGAAATCGCACCCCAAAGAACTCGACGGAAAACAGGTGCGTTCGGAGATAGTGGATTACTGGGATGAAACGCAGTGTGGCCCGTTCAAGAGTGAAACCGACAAGCTGCCTCGCAACGTTTTTCAATTCTCCACGGACAATTGCATCGTCACCGTCCGCCCCTCCGGCACGGAACCGAAGATCAAGATTTACTGCCATCTGTTGCCGCATGAACAACTGCCCGGGGTAACCGGCCTTGCCTTGTTTCAGAAACTGAGGGAGGAGTCTGAGCGGCTCTGCCGCTTGGTATATAGTGACTTGCTGGAGCGAGCCGGGTTGCCACGGCTGGATCACCCGGCTTTGCTGCTGCCTGACATCGTGGCTTTCGAAGTCAAAGAATCTTTCCAAAGGTTGACGGTGCCTCAGTTGCAGGATGGGTTGAGCGGCGGACGTTGGACATCCCTGGCGGAATTGCATGATTGGTTGCGCCAGCAAACCGCCCTTATGACGCCGGGCGCAGACCCATTGCCAGCACTCAAGGCTCCCGTGATGCACCTCTGCCACGAATGGTCCGGAGAAACGAAGCCGACTTCTGTATTTTCTGAGCTCGAAACGTGGGCAAAATCGTGAATTCGATCCTCGGTGCAAGTAATTTCATCCAGGCGATCCAAGTTGAGACTTTGAACTTGCGGAGTCAATCCTGCAGGATCTCCGTCGAATAGTGAGATTCACCAGGAAACACCGCAAGTCTTGCAAATGTGAAGACGGCGCGGAAACTCATTTGCTTTTTGGTTCGTGCGGCGTGCATCGGTCTGCTTGCGGTACCGGTATTCGGTGCGGCCGCCGTAGATGCCGCACCACTCTTTCGCGTTTATTATTAGCATTACAGTCTCCGAAGACGTCCATGCCAATTCTAAACCGCGCCAGACTGGTGGCACGCGACCTGCCCTATCCGGGAGAGAGCTCCGCACAGGCCTATTCCTGGTCGGATTGTATGAATATTGGAATCCGGTGTCCATGAATAAGGCGATCGTCACAATTCCACCGTCTCGGAAGAGGCGGAGGTCCGCATCCCAACAAGCGCTTGCGGTTAGCCAATTAGCGTTGGGTGTCGCCCTCGAATTCAACAACATTCTCACCATCATCGTGGGCAACTGCGATCTGCTCCTCTTGGATCATCAGCGAGGAGATAACTTGGCGCTCCGCACGGACGAAATCAAACGGGCCGCTCAGCGTGCCGTGAACGTGACGGAACGGCTTTTGGCGCTGAGTGGATCGCTCAAGCGAGAACTGCACGTGTTGGACTTGAACCTGTTGGTTCAGCACATGGAACGAATGCTTCAGCCATTGCTGGAGCACGGCATCCGCTTAAAGACGATACTGAGTCCGAGCCCAGTCTGCGTGAACGCCGAAGCGAATCAAATTGAGCAAGTCCTGACCCACTTGGTTGTAAACGCCCTCGAAGCGATGCCCGACGGTGGAACTGTCACGATCCGCACCTCCATTCAAAGAGGCCGCTCCGGAACCAACCGGTCTCCGGAGAAAACGATCGCCGCGCACGGGCTGGTTTCCGTTTCGGATACCGGATCGGGAATTTCACCGGAAGCGCGTCCGCGACTGTTCGAGCCGTTCTTTACGACCAAGACCCAAGAAATGCGAATCGGTTTGGGGCTGACCATCTGCCAAGGAATTGTCGGACAATCCGGAGGACGAATCGCTTATAAGACTCAGGAAGCCAGAGGTTCAACATTTAGCGTATTCCTGCCGGCGGCGCGCTCAAATTAACGAGCGGGCTACGCTCAGTTTCTCGAGGAAGCCTCCATTACTCTCAGCAAACCGGCACGCCGTTGAGGCGTTCGATCGCCGCCCTGCGATCGCGATACCGCCTATTCCGCGACAAGCGTCTTTTCCAACGGAAGCCGGAAGCAAGCCGCTTCGGTGTCGTTGCGCACCAAAAGGAACTGGCCCGCGAGCGTCGGCACATTCCAAGTTTTCCCGGTCAACGCCGGAAACCGCGCGAGCTCGCGGTGTTCGGCGGGATCCGCTGCGACGAGCACGACGGAGCCGTTTTCGGCCTGGATTAATAAATGATCGCCGACCAGCAGGTTTTGGCCATATCCGTAGCGACCGCCTTTCCAGACCCTCCGGCCGGTTGCTAAATCCTGGCATGCAAAGACTCCTTCATCGATTCCGTAAGCGTAATTCTCCTTCACACACGCGCTGCTAAACTTCGTCTTCATGGAGGCCTTGCTGCGCCAAGCCTCCGAGGTTTTCCACGCGCCCTGCTCATCTCGCGAAAGCTCGATCAGCAGGCTCCCGACGCCGTAGCTGGCGGTCAGCAAAATCCGATTCTCACCAACGATTTGAGGTTGTCCGGATTTTGCGGTGCTGTCGCTGATTCCCCGTGGCCACCGATGAACCCACAATTCTTTACCGCTCTCGGGTTCGAGTCCGACAATGGTATTTTCGTTCACGCTGATTACTTGACGCACGCCCAGCAACGAAGCCTCTATCGGTGAACAGTAGCTCGCCGCGTCACCGCCCCACGACCAATTCGGTTCGCCAGAGTCCAATCGATAAGTCAGAACGGTCGGAGTTCCTTCCCTTCCTGCGGTAACCACAACGAGGCCTTCCGATTCAAGAATCAACGGCGAGGCCGCTTTTCCCCATTCCAAATTGCGTTGTTTGTGTTCGGTTAGGACATCCCGGGTCCAGATCAGTGTGCCGTCTTTCAGATTTAGGCAGTTCAAAATGCCGGTTGCTCCCATCGTCACGACCCGCGCACCTGAAATCGTCGGTGTGGCCCGGGGCCCATCGCTCCCCATTGCTTCGCTGAAGCGAGCCCGGTCGCTGTGAACCCAAAGCAGCTTTCCATTCCCAAGGTCGTAGCAGCTTACCCATTCCTCCTCGCCGCGCTGTTCTTGAGTAACAGCCCTCATCCCAAGTACGGCAAAGCCTGACCATCCTAAACCGATGGGTTGAGACCATAGTCGTTCTGGAGGGCGCGCATCCCAATTCGAAGCCAGCGTGACTCCATCGATCCGGCCGTTGCGTTGCGGACCTAGATATTGGGGTGAACCCAAATGCAAACCCGGGATTTCGGTAATATCCCTTGACTCGGGGGCCGCCCGATCCTCCAACTGCGGCGCTCCGCTTTGTTCCAGCCGTTGGTCCGTAGTAGCCGTCCACACCCACGCAAGCTTCGGCAGTGCCGAGCCGTCCGCAGAGCCTTCGTAGCGAACCCATTTGGCAAGAATCAGCGCGACTCCGCCGATGCACGCGACTCCCAAACCCAGCGACCACCCCATCGCGGCGCGTTTGAGGCCGCTTGCGAACGTCCACCAAATCCAAATCAGCAGCACCGCCAGAAGGCCCAGAGCCAGAACGGCGGAATTGCGGAACATGGATTCCGTCCACGTTAGCCAGGCTACGGCGGCACAGTAGGAGAACATAACAACGACGGGAATCCACAGCCGCTTAGTCCCGTTGTCTTTGCTTGTTGTTTTTTTATTTTCGTTCATATCAGTTTCTATTCACACAACAGTGGCACTTATTTGAAAATCCACCGCATGAAAACGCGCTGTTTCGGGATGTCACCAGACCACCATCCTTGACACTGGAATTACCCATAATGATGAAAACACTATTCCGTGAATTTCCGATTCGTGCATTCTCGTTGATTGTCGCCGGTCGGGAGAAGTTTCTGCGGACATTGACCGAAGCTTGCCTGAAAACCGAGTGGCAGCTGCATGCGTATTGTCTGATGGGCAACCATTTTCATCTGGTGATCGAAACGCCCCAGGCCAAGTTGGTCAGCGGAATGAAGTGGCTTTTGGGAGTTCAGACGAGAGTTTAGGTTGCAGATGGAACGAAGACTTGAACGGAGTGTCGCCCCACCGAGAGAAGGGAGAGTCGGCGCGTCATCCCCAGCGGAAGTGCGGAGGGTGGGTCTGTCCTCATTTGGAGATGCGCCTCTCTCTGTTCGACGAAAAAAATCTGTTGACCGGAATTGGCGAACTGTCTATTCATAGGCCCGTCGTGAGCCGCAACGTGATCAACCTACTATCGCTGGATACTCTGCTTCTAGGCAGAGTGGCGGTTGGGTTGTAGTTCGGTCTCGTTTAGACTTTTATACCCCGCTGCCAGAAAATGGCGGTGGGGTTTTTGTTTTTCTCTTTCCGGCGGAACCGTGAATTCCGCCGGAAAAAGAAAAATATGAAAAATAAAGATATTATCATCTTCGACACCACGCTTCGCGATGGTGAGCAATGCCCCGGCGCGTCCATGAACTTGCGCGAAAAACTTGAGGTCGCGCGCCAGCTCGCGAGGCTGAAGGTGGATGTGATCGAGGCGGGATTTCCTATCATTAGCGATGGCGATTTCACCGCCGTGCAAGCAATCGCGAAAGAGATTAAAGGCCCAATCATTGCAGGCCTGGCGCGGTGTGTGCCAAGAGATATTGACGCCGCAGGCGAAGCGGTTAAACCGGCAGGCAAACGGGGCCGCATTCACGTATTCTTAGCGACGTCGAAAATTCATCGAGAATTCAAGCTTGGCAAAGCGCAAAGCGAAATCATTCGTCTTGCCGTCGAGGGAGTGAAGCGGGCGAAATCGTTCGTGTCCGATGTCGAATTCTCTCCGGAGGACGGCTCGCGGACGGAGCCCGATTTCTTGGTTCAAGTATGCCGGGCCGCCGTGGACGCCGGGGCCACGACGATCAATGTTCCGGATACGGTGGGCTGGGCGGTTCCCGAACAATACGCGGCGTTGATCGGCCACTTGCACGATGAAGTGCCCGCGTTTCAAACCGGACAGGCGGTCATCAGCGTGCATTGCCACAACGACCTCGGGCTCGCGGTCGCGAATTCACTCGCGGCCGTCCGCGTCGGAGCACGGCAGGTGGAATGTACGGTAAACGGCATTGGGGAACGCGCCGGCAACGCGGCGCTTGAGGAGATCGTCATGGCGTTGAAGACACGCCAGGATTTCTATCGAGGGTTCCGTTGCCGTGTCAACACTCGCGAGATCGTCAAATCCTCAAGGTTGGTTTCTCGCATGTGCGGCCTGATCGTCCAGCGAAGCAAGGCAATCGTTGGTGAGAACGCGTTCGCTCATGCCAGCGGCATTCACCAGGACGGGATCCTCAAGAAGCGTGAGACCTACGAGATCATGGATCCGCAAGATGTCGGATGGGGAAAGACTGATTTGCCGCTCACCAAGCACAGCGGCCGCGCGGCGGTCGCGTCGCGCTTGCGACACCTCGGCTTCAAAATGAACGAAGCGGATATCGCCGCGATCTTCTCCCGGTTTAAGGAAGTCGGAGACAAGAAGAAGTTTGTCTATGACGATGATCTCAC
This sequence comes from Verrucomicrobiota bacterium, assembly GCA_027623095.1. GTDB lineage: Bacteria > Verrucomicrobiota > Verrucomicrobiia > Limisphaerales > SIBE01 > JAIPJX01. Next base: position 3,232 of record JAQBVM010000190.1, on the reverse strand, counting down.
AGCTCTCGTGGAAGGCCACATTACCGAAATACCCGAGACCTGGTCGATGGAGTATCTCAATGTGACGAGTGGAAATCAGACAGTGCCCACCGCAACCGTCCGCTTGAAACGGATTGAGAAAAAGAAAGGCACAATCCAGACCTTTCAGGAAGCGGGCATTGGCGACGGACCGGTCGATGCGGCGCTCAAAGCCATCGATCGGCTCACCAAGACAAACGGACAATTAATGGATTATTCGTTGCGAGCGGTTTCCCAAGGCAAAGACGCTTTGGGCGAAGTGACTGTCCGAGTCAACTTTGGGCACGGCGAGATCATGAGCGGCAAGGGCGCGAGCACAGACGTGATCGAAGCAAGCGCCCGCGCCTATCTGAACGCGGTCAACCGTTTCTTGGAGAGAACGCCGAAAGAAAAAGCGAAGAAATCGCAGCCGTGAGGATGCATGACCAAAGCCTTTGACCAAACCCAGTGGACGAACGCCGCGTTCTCGAAGGGCTATCTCGAGAGCGCGGACCACATCATTCAGGAGCGCTCGGAGCTTTTTCGCATGTTCCGATCGTTTTATAGAAAGTTCATCGGGACGACGACCTGTGCGTCGTTTTGCGATCTGGGATGCGGCGACGGCATCCTCGGCAAGCAACTATTGGAAGAAAACGCATCGCTGCATGCCACGCTGGTCGATGGTTCCGCCAAAATGCTGGACGCGGCAAAGGAACGGCTGAAGCAGTATCCGGCATGCCAGTTTATTCAGGCGTCTTTCACCAGTCTAAAGTCATCGTTTCCTGAAGATGCGCGCTTCGATCTGATCATCTCCGGGTTCGCAATCCATCATCTTTCTTTGCCAGAGAAAGCCGCGCTTTTTCAGACGGCGCATGATTTGCTCAAAGAAGGCGGTTGGTTCCTGAACATGGACACCACCTCTCCAGATGACCCGTTTTTCACGGACTGGTACTACGAGAATTGGCAATCCTGGGTGGATATTCGGGACCGGGACTTCGGGCTCGGCGGGGAATTCCGGGAGATTTCCAGCCAAGCGCGTTCGAACCCCGACAACCAGCTAAGTCCTCTGGGTGTGCAACTCGAACTCTTGCGCGCCGCCGGATTCGGCCGGGTGGATTGCCACTACAAGAACGGCTTGTTCAGCATTTTCGGCGGCCAGCGCGGAGCCGCTCACCATTTGAGTTGCTCCAGGTAACGGAGGCTCTGTGGAATCTGCGCGGCGGCGGTGGGCGCTTCGTCCTCAATGAAGTACCACTTTACTCCAGCATGACGGGCGGCCTCCAAGATCGCCGGCCAATTCATCTGGCCGGTTCCAAGAGTGACGTCGTTCGAAACATCCGTGTGGCCGGTCAGATCGCCTTTCAGCCCTTTTTTCATATCCTTAACGTGGAACAGTTCGAATCGTCCCGGGTACTTGCGCAGTATCTTCACCGGATCTTGCCCCGGATGAACAATCCAAAACACATCCATTTGGAGCCGCACAAACTCCGGTTTCGTTTCGGCCATGAACAGATCAAACAGCGTGCCTTGGCCATGCGGTTGAAACTCGTATCCGTGCGTGTGATAAAAGAACTTCACACCCGCCTTGGATAACGCCTCGCCGGCCCGATTAAACACCGAGATTGCGCCACGGCACTCCGCTTCGTCAAAATCCCCCTCGTGCGGAATCCATGCGCAACCGGCATATTCGACGCCCAGGGTTTTCGCGTCGCGCACAATTCCTTCGATGTCATCCCGAAGCCGGTCGAACGGGAAATGTGCGCTGATGGGCTTTAGGTGGTGTTCCTCCAGCAGCCGCTTAAACTCCTGTGCCGTGTAATTGTATGTGCCCGCCAATTCGACATTCTCAAACCCGAATCCACGCACCTTGGCGAGCGTTTCAGGAACTTTCTTCGCGAATTCGTCCCTCAGGCTGTAAAGTTGAAGCCCGATAGGCCCATTGAAACTCGGACCAATGCCCGCTTTTTTCGGAGCGTTCTCCGCGGAAAAAACAAGGTTCGATACACTCGATGCGATACACAACAACGCCAATCCCAGCCGAAACGTTCGATTCATGCGCCGGACAGTATCGAAAGTTTTTCAATTTGAAAAGGCACATTGAAAAACCCTTCCGGCGCGCAATCGGACCCTAGGAATGCTGCAACTAATAATTCTATTTTCGAATTGGCGGTGATATAGATTGCTACATGAATCGATTTTACACACTGACCCTGCTCGTAGCCGCGATGTTGTTCGCGCAGCTTCAATCGGCTCGATCGGACGACTCAGTATCCTCGAAGATTATCGCGGACGTCGTCTATGGCCACAAAGACGGCCTGGCGTTAACGATGGACGTTTACCGGCCGGATGCCGAAGCCAACGGAGCCGCGATTCTCTTTATGGTGAGTGGCGGTTGGTTCTCACGCTGGGCGCCACCCGAACAAACGAAGCCGTTTTTTCAACCTTATCTGAGCAACGGTTACGCCGTGTTCGCCGTGCGCCACGGCAGCAGTCCCCGATATTCGATTCCCGAGGCTGTCGCGGATGTGCAGCGAGCCGTGCGTTTCGTGCGCAAGAATGCAAAGCGATTTCAAGTCGATTCAGACCGTCTGGGAGTTTTAGGTATGAGCGCCGGGGGCCATCTTTCCTTGATGCTCGGCACGACCGGTGACGATGGAGATTCGAATGCAAAGGATGACTTGGACAAAATCTCAAGCCGCGTCGCCGCTGTTGTTGCGCTCGTTCCCCCGACCGACTTGCGAGTCGCGGTTTGGGAGTCTCCCGAGTCGCTGCCTGCCTACCGCGGTTTTCCCGCGCTCAATCTCGCCATGGAAAAAGCAGGTCCGAATTCGCCTTTAGTTCACGTGACTCCGGATGATACCCCCGCGCTCGTGATTATGGGCGGCAAGGATGAACTCGTCCCGGAAAAACACGGGCATTGGATCGCGGAGGCATTTCAGCGGGAGAAAGTGAAACACAAACTCATTGTATTCCCGGACGCCGGCCACGGACTTGAAGGAGAGGAGAACCGCGCGACGATGATTCGAGAAGCCGTCGGCTGGTTTAATGAGCATTTGGCGAAAAAGTAGAGGTGACCCGAGTTGTGAACGCCGAACGTTCAACATTGAACGCCGAACTGTGAACCAAACCGCTTCGGGGCGCATTTCCGAATGAGGGCAGACCACCCTCCGCACTTCCGCCAAGAAGGATGCCGACGACTCTCGTTTCTCTCGGTGGGGCGACACTCTGTGAAGCC
>JAQBVM010000189.1 GCA_027623095.1 Verrucomicrobiota bacterium | reverse complement strand
GGCAAGACAAAACCCTTTCTCCCATTCACTTTTTTCGGGGTTTTAAAAAATTAGGCGAGGATCAGGGCCTGTTCACTTACGCGGCTAATAGGTCTTGACCTTCAAGCTGACCGATCTTTAATGTTCGGCGTGTTTAGGCACGATTCATGTTAGCGCAACTTAAAGGCCTGTTTTCCAATGACATTGGGATCGATCTCGGTACCGCCAATTCCCTCGTGTATGTCCGGGATCGAGGTATTGTGTTGCGTGAACCTTCCGTCGTCGCAATCCAAGCCGGAACTACTAATGTGCTAGCCGTTGGCGATGAGGCCAAACGAATGTTAGGCAGAACTCCGGGGAATATCGTTGCGATCCGTCCAATGAAGGATGGTGTGATCGCCGACTTCGAGATCACCGAGGCAATGCTTCGGCATTTTATCCAAAAGGTTCACAATCGCAAATTGATCGCTCCCCGTGTCGTTGTTGCGGTACCCTCGGGAATTACGGAAGTTGAGAAACGCGCGGTCAAGGATTCGGCGACACACGCAGGCGCGCGCGAAGTGTATCTCATCGAACAGCCGATGGCTTCGGCTATTGGCGTCGGACTTCCCGTTCACGAACCGGCTGGAAATATGATCGTCGATATTGGTGGCGGCACTTGTGAAATTGCCATAATCTCCCTGGCGGGAATCGTATTTAGCCGGAGTCTTCGAGTGGGTGGCGACGAGTTCGACGAAACGATCATCGCGCACATGAAACGCGCCTATAACTTAATGATTGGCGAACGCACGGCGGAAGAAATAAAGATCCGCATCGGCTCCGCGTTCCCTCTAGAGCAAGAACTATCCATGGATGTCAAAGGCCGTGACCTAAGCGCCGGCCTTCCCAAGACGCTCACGGTTCGCTCGGAGGAGATTCGCGAAGCGCTAAAGGAACCCCTTACAAGTATTTTAGAGTCTGTTCGAATTACGCTGGAACGGTGTCCGCCCGAATTGTCCGCCGATTTGGTGGACCGCGGCATCGTCATTGCCGGAGGTGGCGCTCTGTTACGTGGAATCGACCGGTTGGTGGCCGAAGAAACTGGCCTTCCGGTTCACATTGCTGACGATCCACTCACAGCCGTTGCCGAAGGCACTGGCCGGGTTTTGCAAGAACTCTCCTTCTTAAAAAGGGTTGCCTACACGAGTCGGGTTTAAAGCTCCCAGCGTTCGCCCGAGGTCTGTTGATCGGGTGAAACAATGTTTAAAAGGCCGCACTATATTGCCTTAATCGCCGTCCTGCTGTTGGTTCTGATTGTTCTCAACCTTCCCGGCCAGACTGCATCCCAGATCAAAGTGGCATTGGGAACTTTCTTCCTGCCATTGCTCGGTCTCGCTCGCTCGGTCGAGAATGCCGCCTCGCGAGCGCAAGACACCCTCGTCCCCCGATCGGTTCTCCAGACAAAGCTTAACGAATTAAGTGACAAGAATGCGGAACTGATGTTCCAAATGATGCAATCCACCCAGCTCTGGCAGGAGAATCAAAGACTCCGCCAGACGTTGAATTGGCCCGCCAAACAGCAATGGAAAATCAAACCGGCTGCAGTCATGCTACGCGATCCGGCGACGTGGTGGCGCACGCTGCAGATTGACGTGGGCCAGCGGGACGGCATCGTGACAAACATGCCGGTCCTGACCACAGACGGCCTCGTAGGGAAAATCGGGTGGGTCGGCAATAGGAATTCGCAAGTCATTTTGATTGGCAACCCGCAATGCACGGTTGCGGCTGTGATCCGGAAACCCAAATCCGAAACCGGCGCAAACGGCATTATTGAATCCTCCTCTTCCGGAATTCTCGATCCTTCGGTTGTCAGATTCACGATGGTGGACAGGAATAGCGAAGTGGCACCGGGCGATTCGGTTGAAACGAGCGGTTTGGGTTCCGTGTTTCCAAAAGGAATTCCGGTGGGGCACGTTCTATCGACGAATTCGGTCGATTTCGGACTAATGAATGAGGCCGACGTCAGGCTATCGGCAAACCTCCGAGACCTCGATTACGTTTGGGTTCTTTTTCCATGAATTACAGAAATCTGAACTCGATTCCCCTCTTCGCAATTGCATACATTGCGGTATTCTTGGCGGCTTACCCCAATAGGATTCGAACAGACCTGGGTGTTCAGATCAACCTGTTACCACCGCTGATGGTCTATTGCGGGCTGAATTCAGGATGGGGTACGCTCACTGTGGTTGCGATCATGGGCGGGTTCCTGTTCGACTCGCTATCCGCCAACCCGCTCGGGTTAACTACCTTGACGCTGTTTTTGATCGGTTTTCTGGTCCGTTGGAATCGAGATACAATCCTTCGCGACGAGCGATTTGCTCAATTCGTGTTAGGGCTGATGGCGGGAGCGGCGGCACCCGTCGCGGGCCTTGTTATCCTATGGACTTTGGGCAGAACTCCTTTGGTTGGAATTGGCTCGATTTGGCAAATTGCCTCCATGGCCCTCATCGGCGGCGCGGCAACTCCCGTCCTATTTTGGATCCTCGAGCGTGTGAAGTCGGCGTTCAGTTACCGCCCCATTCAGGAACCGAGCTTTCGGTCTGATCGGGAAATCAAACGCGGACGCATGTAAGCAATGTTTGTTTTTGAACAATTAAAGAATACCGACAAGCGGCTCCAGGCGCTGGCCGTGGCAATTGTCGTCGGACTGGTTTTGTTGCTGGGGCGCTTGTGGCAACTGCAAGTCATTTCCGCGAAGAAATACAGAGACTTTCTGGAGAACCAAACATTCCGAACCGTTCGCGTTCCGGCCATTCGCGGGAAAATCCTGGATCGGAACCGGGTTCCGCTCGCCGACAACAAACCGGCCTACAATTTGAATCTCTATCTGGAGGAACTTCAACCCCGCTTTTACTTCGAATATACGAACAGCGTAAAAAAAGAATTCACGAATCGGCACCCGAACGTGAAACTTACAAAGCCGATGATTGTGGACCTCGAGCGGAAGGCCCGGTATAGCGCCGTCAGCAATCTCCTCTTTCAGGTAAGTGATTCGCTCAACAGCCCAAAGCTGCTCCTCGAAAAAGCGTTTCACAAGCACTATGACCAAATGCGATCGCTCCCGTTGACCTTGCTTGGAAATCTCTCGTTCCAAGAAGTCGCGCAACTCTTGGAGTACGGTACCCTTGATGCGAGCCTGGATGTTGAAGTTGAACCCCGACGGATTTATCCCTATTCGAACATCACCTCCCACCTCGTCGGGTACGTCCAGCGCGAACAGGAACCGGAGAAGGAAGCGCAGACGGGATCGGAAGAGGACCAGATGAACTACCGTTTTTGGGTGCCCGGATACAAGGGCCTGAAAGGAATCGAACTGGCGTTTGATAGCGAACTCCGTGGCAAGCCAGGCGTCAAAACGGTTCTTGTGAACAGCAACCAATACAGGCAATCCGAGGAGCTTCTCGAACCTCCCGAACCCGGGAAAAATGCCGTTCTCACCGTGGATCTTGAGATTCAAAAGACTGCCGACCGAGTCCTAAGACAGCACGGAAATGGGACTCGGGGCGCTGTCATCGTGATGCAATGCCAGACCGGCGACATCCTTGCGCTGGCGTCGTCTCCGACCTTCGACCCAAACCAATTCATTGAAGGAGTGACGACCGAGCAATGGATCCAGATGAATGATCAGGAGCTTCTGCCATTATTTAATAGGGCCGTCTATGGCGGCTACATGCCCGGATCTGTGTATAAGATCATCGTTGGCCTTGCGTGCCTTGAAAATGGATTGAACCCGGAAGAGAACTATTACAGCCGGGGTGAGTTTTTCATCAACGCTCGAAGCCGCACATGGGCAGACACCGCCGGCGTCGGCAATTTTGATTTTCGCTCGGCATTCGCTTTTTCCAGCAATCCCTATTTTCAACACAACGGACTAAGGACTGGCCCTAGGAAAATCATTCAAATGAGCCGCCAGCTCGGTTTAGGCGGACCCACCGGCGTGACAAGAGGACAAGAATCCGGCGGTTATCTTCCCAACGATCTGGAGTTGGAAAAGAGCAGCGGAAACCAATGGATGGACGGCGACACCGCGAACCTCTGCATTGGTCAGGGCGAAATCATTGTAACCCCTCTTCAGATGGCTGTTGTGACTGCTGCCGTTGCCAATGGAGGAAAAGTTCTTCAACCGCGCCTGGTCATCCAAGTTGAATCGCAAGAGCAGAACAATCCGGCCGGCCAGATCAAGTTCCCGGCGGCACAGGTGCGCCATCGTCTCAGCGTCAAACCGGGCAATCTCGAACTTTTGCAGCAGGCGATGCTCGCCGACGTCGAATATTTCGATCCAAAAAGGGGACACAGCGGAAAGTGGGGCACGGGACGAAGTGCCTTTATTAACAAGGAATTTCGCATATCCGGGAAAACAGGAACCGCCCAGAAATATGTCAAGAACGTCAAGCATTTGATCACCTGGTTCGTTTCGTTCGCTCCGTTCGAGAATCCTCGATATGCCGTGGTGGTGGTGATCGAGGGCGGCGACGCAGGAGGAAGCACTTGCGCGCCAATGGCGCGGCAGGTTTACCAAACCATCATGGAGACCGAACGAAAATCCAGCGGCTAAGTAGAACGAATTCCAGACAATCAACCGACGAAACCAGATGTTTGAAGCAGACCTAAACCCGCGTGAGTTCCGAGTGGACCTGCCTATGTGGCTGGCGATTCTGGGCCTCATCCTGGTTGGCACTGCGTTCATTTACAGCGCTACTTCGATCCACGAGACAGACACTCTTTGGCAAAGGTTTCAGAACATGCCTGTGGGAGCATTTCTCGCCTGGCTGGTTCCTCAAGCCTATTCCAAGCAATTGATCGCCTTTGGGATTGGACTTTGCGCCGCATTCGCCGTCTGTTTGATTGACTACCATCGACTGGCTCGATGGTCGCTCGTGGTCTATTGGGTGAGCATTCTGTTGCTGGCGGCAGTCCTCGTGAACGGCATTGGCACACGGCGTTTTGGAGCGCAGAGATGGATCGACATCGGTTTCTTCAGCTTCCAGCCGTCCGAGTTTGCCAAGCTGGCTTTTCTGCTATTGATCGCGAACTACCTCAGCCGGCCCGTCGAAGAACTGAGCCAGCCGCGCGTCTTTGTCAAGTTGATCGCCTTTATGGCGCTTCCATTCCTTCTCATCCTCAAAGAGCCGGATCTTGGGTCCGCTCTCGCGTTGATTCCCATAGGATTGGTGATGATTTACATCGCGGGAACACCTGCAAAATACCTGAAACGAATGCTTGGAGGCGGGGCAATCCTTGTCGCGCTGCTCGTGCTCGATGTCATTGTCATTCCGCCGAAGTGGCGGTTCATCCCGTTGAAAGAATATCAGCGGGAACGAATCCTGGTTTACTTCGGAGCCAGCTTTGTCGAACCGGATGCGACACCTCCCGAACGCAGTCGCGCTCTCGAACGCCAGCGTGCCAAGACTTACAACATAGAACAGGCCTTGATTTCAGTTGGTTCAGGAGGACTCGCCGGCAAAGGCTGGCGCCAGGGCACGCAAAACTCGCTCGGGTATTTGCCGCGAGGCGTCGCTCACAACGATTTTATTTTTTCGGTCATCGCAGAGGAAAAGGGATTTTCGGGGAGCGCCCTGGTAATCGCCTTGTACGCGGTGATTCTGTTTACAGGGTTAAGAATCGCAAATCAGGCTCGTGACCGCCTGGGCAAAATGCTTGCGACCGGAATTGTCGCCCTGTTCTTCAGCCACATATTCATCAACATCGGAATGAACATCCGCTTGATGCCCGTGACAGGCATTCCACTGCCTCTTCTTAGCTATGGAGGAACCTCAGTGCTATGCACTCTGATCGCCGCGGGCATTTTGCAAAATGTCTATATTTACAGAAAGTCTTTTTAACCTATGAATGAGAGAAATTTTTCGAAACACCGGCGCGGTTCCATGCGGTTCCGCCCCAGCGGCGGCATTTCCACCGGCCCAAACAAACCTGATCGCGCCGCAGTTGAAGCCCGAGCGCATGCGCTCACCGAGAAACCTGTTGAAGAGCAGGTCTTCGATGTCGCAAAACACCAGCGAGAAATCGAGCGCTCGGAAAACGTCGCCGCCGGGCTGCCTCCGGATGCAAAGACAGAACAAGCCCCCAATCCCAGAAGGGGTGGCCGTTCGAGGCGCGGCAATTTCCGGCAGCAGAACGCGAACACTCCGGCCAAAGTCGCGGAGGAGCCCAAATTCAAACCGGTTCTTTTGAAGGAACCGCCTCCAAAAACGATCGTCGATTCAATTCGCCAGGCCGCAACCAAAGATCAAAAAAGTGCAGCGGTTCATCAAACCGAAGAAGAGCCTCCACAAGGAAGTTATCATCAACGCGGAATCTCTGGAAATCCGCGTCGCGGTTCTTGAAGAAGGCAAGCTGGAAGAGTTCACGATCGAACGAACGAGCGACGAACGCCTCGTCGGCAGCATTTTCAAGGGGAAAGTCAGGAACCTGGAAGACGGACTCAAGGCCGCGTTTGTCGATATTGGATTCGAGAAGAACGCCTTCCTTCACTATTGGGACATCGTCCCGGCGGGCTTCGACAGCGCCGTGGAAGTCGTCGAACGCGAAACTAGTAAACGAGACAAACCTCGAATTACCCAGAAAGACATCCCTAAACTCTACCCGCCGGGATCGGACATCATCATCCAGGTCACCAAAGGCCCGATCGGCACCAAAGGTCCTCGCGTCACCACAAATCTCGCGTTGCCAGGTCGCTATCTTGTCTTGCTGCCAAACTCGGATCAAAGCGGCGTCTCACGCAAGATTGAAAACAACGAGGAGCGTCAGCGATTGAAGAAAATTCTACGCGGGCTCAGCATCCCGGACGGGATGGGTGTCATCATTCGGACGGTCGGAGAAGAACAACAAGCCAGGTATTTTGTCCGAGATTTGGCGCTGCTTCTCGAGGAATGGAAACGTATCCAAGAGAATATCAACAAGCAACCGACCGCCACTTGCGTCTTCCAAGAGCCCGATCTGGTTGAGCGAACGGTCCGCGATTTCCTCACTGAAGATGTCGAACGAATCGTTGTGGACAATCCCAAACAACTCGACCGAATTCGGGAAATGATCGGTCGAATCTCAAAGCGCTCGGTTGAAAAGGTCAAACCCTACAGCGACTCTCAGGCGATCTTCGATCGTTTCAACGTCACGCGCCAGCTCGAAGCGGCTTTCTCCCGCCAAGTTCATCTTAAGAGCGGAGGCTATATCGTGATCGACGAGACCGAAGCTTTGGTTGCGATTGATATAAATACAGGCCGACACAAAAGCAGCGCAAAGGACCAGGACTCAACTATCGTAAAAGTGAATGTCGAAGCGGCTGAAGAAATCTGCCGCCAGCTTCGGCTCAGAAACATGGGCGGGCTGATCGTTCTGGATTTCATCGATATGAAATCCCGCCGGGATCAACAAACAGTTTATCAAAAAATCAAAGAGGGCCTCCGCCGCGACCGAGCCAAAACCCACGTGCTGCCTATCTCCCAACTCGGCCTCATGGAGATGACACGACAGCGGCATTCTGAAAGCGTCCGAGCGGCCGTGTACGACGACTGCCATTACTGCAAGGGACGCGGCAAAGTGAAGAGCCCCCTTACCATGAGCGTCGAAATTCAACGCCGGCTGGGCGAGATCTTGAAGAAGCGAACGCGCGACGAGTCGGATTTCCAGCTTCGGATTGTGGTCAACTCAATCGTGCTCGACCGCCTGAGAACCGAGGATGAAAAACTGCTCATCGAGATGGAGAAGCGTTATTTCGGAAAGCTCTGTTTCCGGGCGGATCCAGGCTTCCACGCCGAACAGTTCAAGATCGTCAATGTCGCCACTAACGAAGAACTCGTCAGCGTCGATTCGTAGGCCGAATAACATTACAATGAGTTAGTTGGAAGCTCTCTTCCCATGAACAAACGGTGGGGCGACACTCTGTGGAGCCCTAACTTTTCCTTCGTGTGTTAGACCTGCGGGAATTTGCATTTTGGAAACGGGGGCTTCCGGATTCCTCCGTGTTTCCACAGTGCGTTCTTCTTCGATTTGGCACCTTTGAGGTTCAGTCACGGCTCCCCAGCGCGGCGAAGCCACAACCAAAAAAACAAACAGCGTTACGCATTCAAGCTTCCGGCGCAGCCACTCCGCCTTTCAGGAAAAGACTCTGCCGGGTGGAACACGTATTCCCTGGGGGAGGCAAAACCTCGACCAAAGGGAGTCTGAAAAATCTTCTCGAGAAAACAGAGCCTTCCTCGTGCAATGTTGCGAGTCTCACAGAGACATTCAAGAAACCGCCCATTCGTATCCGTGCCATCTGCAAAGGGTGTGGGTGATCAATTCTCCGGCCATTCGCAAGGAGACTCAGGGTTTCGTCAAATCTTCCGCCAGGTTCTGGAATGCGGCAACGGAGCCTGCGCAGTTGCCGCTATTGATATGGAACCAAGTTTGGATAGGTTCACCGATCGAGGGGAAGAGCGAACCCTATGTACGCATCGCCGCTCGGGGTGCCAATCTTGCCGCCGCCGCATGCGATCACGATGTATTGTCTTCCGTTGACCATGTAAGTTGCCGGAGTGGCGTACCCAGCGGCAGGGAGTTTCGTTTTCCACAACTCCTTTCCGCTGCGCTTGTCGAACGCTCGAAAATGCTCGTCGCGGCTTGCGGCAATGAAGATCAAACCGCCCGCCGTGACAACCGGCCCTCCATAGTTCTCGGTACCGGTCGGCGGAACTCCTTTCGCCGCCAGCTCAGGCCATTCGCCAAGCGGAACCCGCCATTTGTACTCCCCTGTGTTGAGGTCGATTGCGTTCAATGTCCCCCACGGCGGTTTAATAGCCGGAAAGCCGTTGGTATCGAGCCATCGGTTGTAGCCGGTGGTCGTGTAAGGAATCGTGCCCAACACATCCATCCCAGCAAGCTCTTCATTGCGATTGGAAACGTCCAGATGCGTTTCAGCTTCACCAAAGAGATGATCTACCACCGCTTGCTTCTGCGCGTCGTTCAGAAACCCGAACGAAGGCATCACACCCTTTCCCGTTTCGAGAAGCGCAAGGACATCCGGCTTCTTGAGCCGTTGCTCGGCTCCCACCAAAGTCGGCACGTTCTGGGCGGCGTTCCCTTTCCGATCCATTCCGTGACAAGCGGCGCAAATCTGCGTGAAAATCGCCCTTCCACTCGACAATGGCGCTTCGCCTTTTCGCCGTGATGGCACCATCGTAAGAATCCACGGCATTTCGTTGGCGTTAACATAGAGGATCCCTTCAGGATCTGTTCCCGCCCCGCCCCATTCGGCGCCGCCGTCAAAACCAGGGAGTATGATCGTGCCCTCGGCGCTCGGCGGCATGAACGGTGTGTGTGGACGGATCTTGGCAAACTGCTCCAAAATGGTTCGATGCGACTCTGGCGAAATATCGGAGATCTCTTTGTAACTGAAAAGCTGTCGAGCGAACGGCGCCGGTTTGACCGGGATCGGCTGGGTGGGCCACGCGGATTCACCCTGCAATTGGGACATCGGCACCGGCACTTCCTCTATCGGAAACAATGGCTCTCCCGTCTCACGATTAAAGACAAATACATGGCCCGATTTCGTGACCTGGGCCACCGCGTCAATCTTTTCCCCGTTCTTGCGCACGGTCATCAAGTTGGGCGGCGCCGGCAAATCCCGATCCCAAAGGTCGTGATGCACGAATTGAAAATGCCAAACTCGTCTGCCAGTCTTGGCGTCAAGCGCGATCAGGCAGTTCGCGAAAAGGTTCTGGCCGATTCTATTCCCGCCCCAAAAATCAAACGCGGCTGATCCGGTCGGACAGAACACGAGGCCGCGTTTTTCGTCCAGCGCGAATCCCGTCCATACGTTCGCGCCGCCAATGTATTGATAGGCATTCGGCGGCCACGTTTCGTATCCATACTCACCGGGTTGAGGAATCGTGTTGAAACGCCATTCGAGTTCGCCCGTGCGGACGTTATACGCGCGAATGTGTCCGGGCGCGGCCGGAGCAGGCCCCTCGCCTAGGCGCATCCCCATTATTAGAAGATCCCCGTAAACGACGCCGGGAGTGCTGACTTGAAGTGAAAGCCGCCCCACGTCCCGCCCGAGGCCCTCCTTCAGATCAATCGAACCGCCATTTCCAAACGCCGGAATCCGCTTTCCGGTTCGTGCGCCGATCGCGTGCAGAAAATGATCGTTCGCGTAAAGCACGCGGCGATCCGCGCCGTTCTCCCAATACACCAATCCACGATTCACGCCCGCCTTCGTAATTCCTTTCTCTTCAGCCGGATCAAAGCGCCACAGCGGTGCTCCGGTCGCAGCGTCGAGCGCAAACAATTGCAGATCCGCGCTCGTCCCGTACAGCACGCCATCAATCACCAAGGGATTGCACTGAATCTGCGAATGGTTTCTGGCGTCCGAACCGCCGGAACGATACGTCCAAGCGACCTCGAGTTTTCCGACATTGGACGGCGTGATTTGCCGAAGGGTCGAATAATGGCTGCTTTCTTTGCCGCCCAGGTACGTATCCCAGTTCGAATCCGCGGAACGCAACAAAGTGGTTGGAGTCGCGAGAACAGCAAAGAGAAACAAACGAATCGGTGTCATCGGCGAACGATAGGAAATTCCTGTTCATGATGCAAAGAAGGATCGGCTTCCAATCCGAACAGAAATGACGCGAAGGTTGGAAAAGCCGTGCATCTCCGACTTGCTGGGACAAGCCGCGGTCCGGGTGCGCGACGCAACTCCACCAAAAACTCGGAGACGCATCGGATCTTCGCCACGGACAAAGGGCAGCGTAGAATCTAGCAATTGATGACGGATGCACCGTCCTTTATCAAAAAGGAAACAAATCGTTTCGCCTCTCAACATCCGCGGACCCGTGACACAATCCTCGACAAACCTCATCTCCAAAAAGAAACTGATCGCATGCAGAAAAAAACCGCTTCCCAGAAAATCTCTCGGCGCAGCTTCGGCAAACTGGCTGGAGTCTCCGCCGCCGCAACCTTTGGTTTTCAATTCATTCCCAGCCGGGCGTGGGGTCAATTGACCAAGCCAACTCTCGCGGGCATTGGCTCCGGCGGCAAAGGCGCGTCCGACATCGGCGGCGCCGATTACGCGGGCTTTCACGTGATCGCGCTTGCGGATGTCGTCGCCGGCAAGAAGATCACCAATCCTTCCCAGAGATTGAAATCCGTCGCCGACACGCAGTACCGCTACACAGACGCGAAGCTTTATTCCGATTATCGCGAAATGCTCGGCGCGATGGGCGACAAAATCGACGCGGTCACAGTGTCCACTCCGGACCACCACCATTTCCACGCGTCGATTCTCGCGATGAAAGCGGGCAAACACGTCTATTGCCAGAAGCCGCTTTGCCATGGGATCTGGGAGGCGCGGATGATGTCGAAAGTCGCGAAAGAGACAGGCGTCAAAACACAGATGGGCAACCAAGGCCATGCAAACGATCACATGCGCCGCTGCGTGGAGTTGATCCGCTCCGGGATCATCGGGAAGGTTAAGGAAGTGCACGCTTGGACAAATCGCCCCATCTGGCCGCAGGGTTTTAAGCAAGCCCCTGAGAGGCACCCCGTTCCCGAATGGCTCGACTGGGAGCAGTGGATCGGCCCCGCACCCTGGGTGGATTACAACCCACTCATCGCGCCCTTCGCCTGGCGCGGTTGGTGGGATTACGGAACCGGCGCTCTCGGCGACATGGCCTGTCATATCATGGACATGGGATACTGGGCCGTCATGCCCGGCGCGCCCACAAGCGTCAAAGCGGAGGAATACGGAGCCACCGAACTGTCGCCACCAATCAATTCGATCATCGAATGGGAATTCGCCCCCAGCGAACACACCAGCAAAAGCGGCTTCAAATACGTCTGGTACGACGGCTATATCGACGCGCATTTCGACCGCAAGACCTGGACGCTCAAAAAAAACAGCGACGAATACAACCACCCGAATAAGGAAGTGCTCGAGGGGAAAAGTTTTCAGGATTATGGCAGCGTGATTATCGGCGAGGACGGCAAACTCTTCTTCAACCGCCAGCGCAATAACTGGATCGTCGAGACCTCGCACAGGATCGACGGCTTCCAATGGCCGAAGCCGACTCTTTACCGCGCCGGCGGTCCCGATAACCGCAATGCCAACTACGTCGAGTGGATGGACGCCATCAAAGGCACGATTGATGACGGCCTGTCAGGTTTTTCCCACGCCGGTCCATTCACAGAGGTTGTGTTGCTCGGGGCGCTCGCCCAGCGCCACGGGGCGCAGAAGCTTGAATGGAACGTGGAAAAGATGGAAGTGAGAGGCCGCCCCGAACTGAAGAAATTCATCCAGCGCGACTACCGCAAGGGCTGGGAAATGAATGTGTAGGCGAAAGGGTGTTGAAAACGAAGCAGAGCCGCGCTGGAACGAAGCTCTGCCGGATAATGTGCGGAAATTAGCTCAACAGTCAGACTGCTCCGAATGAGGACAAGCCCACCCTCTGCGAAAATCGTTGTGGAGAAACACCCGGAGGGCATCGTGGGCTATTCGTATTCCAAAAGCAACTCTCATGGCGTCGACTCACAGTCTCAAGCGTCAGCCAATCTATCATTTGTCAACGCTGACCACTTTGCAATTCTACAATAGCCGGGACCGCTTTATTGGAATGTCCTTTTGGCAGGTAGCGGGGAGCGAAGGAGTTGCTTCGCGGCGGATTTCAGGTTTTATTTCGCCATGCAAACGCTCGAGAGATTCGAAGCTGAAGTGAAACAGCTTTCCAAAGCCGAACGGAAAGTTTTGCGCGACTGGCTGGAAAACCTGATCGGGGATGAATTGGAGTTCACGGACGAGTTCAAGGGGAAGATTGAACGTGGCGAGAGGGGCCTTCGTGAAGGCCAGACCTCAATCGAATGTCCCACTCCGGTGAAGCCTTCAAGGTCGGGCGAGTAAAACGCGAAGAAGTCCGGTTCGGTAGTCGCCTCGATAATAAGCGAGTATGGTAGATCGATCATGGTTTCAGTTTCGTTTGATGTCGGCCGCTTTCAGAATGGCGTGGCACGTTCCCGTTGGAACTTCCTTCGCACCGTGGAAATCTACGCGAATCAAGTGCGGATGGCCAGCCTTGTGGTAATAGCGGATGGAGCCTTTCTCCTTTACGAGACGAGAGCCATCGATCGCCCCCGCCAGCAGCCAGCTCGGTCGGAACGCGTCCGCCACTTTGCCGCCCATGAGGCACACGACAATCGTGTTCCATACCAGGCCGAGCAGTATCGAGAATGAAAGGACGGCGCGCATCTCTTTTTAGGCAGCAAGGTCAGAAATGAAACAGGTCAAACCGAAATTGAACTGAGCAGGAGAAAACAAGGAACAGAGATTGAGGCGCCTTAGCCGGATCGACTTCGTCTGCTGGCCCTCACCATTTGAGTGTGTCTGGTTTTGATGCAACTTCGTTTGTCTCCGTTTTTGCTGTTACCTTCTGTTGAATCACGCCGGAATATTCCATTCTCAACTTGCGCGCCAGGCGAGGAAGGTGAACACAAGCGTGAGGAATCAATATCAAGAACTGACCCGTTCTTGAACAGGTATTTGAGGAAGATTTGACGATCTGCTCGACCTTTATGCATTTGGCATTCGCCAGCATCATGCCTCCACCAGTTGGATGATGAGGTTTTTACCCAAGGCATGAGCAACGCGCTCAATGGTGGAAAGCCGCACGTCTTCGGCATGGTTTTCCAAGCGCGAGATGGAGGACTTGCGGGTCTTGGTGCGGCGGGCCAGCTCTTCCTGCGTAATTCCCGCACCCTCGCGCGCTTGGCGGAGCAGCACCCCAACCTTGAAGTCTTGATAGCCGCTCTCAAAGTTTCCGGCGAACTTCCCGTCGCGCCGCTTGCGGCGGCTGATGTATTTGTCAAGGTCGTCTTTCATCGTTGTGCCTTTCGGTTCAAGTAATCGCGTTTGCGTTGCGCGGCCAGTTCCATTTCGCATTTCGGCGCCTTCTGCGTTTTCTTCACAAAGCCATTGGTCAGGATGATCAACCGACCCGCATCCCGGAATCCCAACAGCCGGGACGCGCTGCCGCCAAACTCGGCCCGCACTTCCCAGAGATCGTCCGTGCCTTCCAGCTTCTTGAGGTATTGCTTCGGCACGAGAGGTAATTCCTTCACCAACCGGAGCACCCACGCGATTTTCTGGGCTTGCTTCGGCCCGAGACTGTCCAGAAATTCTTCCACCGGACAATCGCCACTGGCGCTGCGGTAGAATCGGATTTCTCGCATCCGCGCCAAGTTAGCGCATTTGTGAACTTGGCGTCAATCCCGTGAAGTTCAGAAATTGGAGGATTTCGCATCAGGCAAAAGGCATGAATCTGCTAACCGGTTTTTTGACAGGCTTCTCCGAGCGCTTCCAAAAACGCTGCCGATCCGGGCCAACGACAAAATGGTTTTCCTTCCGATCTCCGCGATTCATCGGGCCTGTCCTGCCGCGACTGGAATATTTCGAAGCGAATGAGGACCCGTCCTCCGATACCTTTCCGATGACCGTTTTTGTCCAACTCTCCGTTCCGACCAACTACCTTCTGTTGTCAATAATAGGAACTGACGCCATTACGTCTTGAGGTCGTTCACGGTGACGATCTGCTTTTTGATACTGGCTGGTGTTTTTGTTTTCATACGGACTCCTGACTTTTTGTTTTTTGGTTATGACTTGTTGATTGGTTTGGCGCGGCGCGCGGCCATCTTGGCCGCAGCCTGCCCGCCGAAGCCTTGGCGCAGGCAGGCGGATTCGGCCCTGCCGCACGTTCCGGATTGCCCCAGCGCTTGCGGCAGTGTCGCGGCTGCTGCGGCCTGGAAGGCCGCGCTCCGCGAAACACGTACTGGCGCGGTCGCCGAATCTCGGAACCCACCCCTGCCCCTCC
>JAQBVM010000188.1 GCA_027623095.1 Verrucomicrobiota bacterium | reverse complement strand
GGCTCCGCCGCTCTGGGAATGCTGCGGGTCACAGACCCGCGCTCCGGAGCGGCGCCTCAAATCATTGCGATTGTCAACAACGCGGATTGGCATGGCGCTAACGAAGCGATCCGGGCGGCGGCGCGCCAAGGAGGAGGGCGTGGGGATGCCCTGTTTGTGTTCGACCGCCACCCGAATCAAAAACTATTTAAAAATGGAAATTTCGCCGGGTTATCCTTCCAAGCGCCACCATTGGTATCGCGCGATTTTCTCGTCGAATACGGCGTTGTGCGTCCACCTTGGGGCCATGCCCTCACTTGGGTCGATTCCCGGCTTGCCTATGCCGGGATGTTGCCTTTCTTCGCAAGAGAGCGGCGCCTCCGAGAATCGCCGCTCCCATTGACAAAAGCGTGAACGTTCCCGGTTCGGGAACGACAAAGGCGATGTCATCGATGACGAACCGGCTCCCAGACAGTACCGGACCACCCGTTGTCATGAAACGGGCGTTGCGAAAGCCAAGCTTCACGTTCTCTCCCGCAAACTGAGAAATATCGATATATTCGGTTTTAGGACTGAATTCGGGGAACAGACCTTCGGGAACCAGGTCTATTCCGTTGATGCTCGGAACCACATTTCCACGATAGACGTAGCTCAAGAATCCTGCGTCCGCTGGGATATCTCCCCGCTGAGAAATGCTAAAGGGTTCCAGTTTGCTGTCGGGTCCGTTTTTCATATTCAGCTCAAGACTGAATTTTCCTTCAAGTACTGAGGCCAGAGCGAATATGGAATTCGTGTCGTTAACCGTGACGCCTCCTTCTTCGGAAAACACTACATCGGCTAAATTAAACCCAATCTCAGTGACCGGGTTTGTTCCCTGTAATACTTGCCAGCCTGGAAGGAGGTCGGTCACCGATCCAAGCAGGTCGAACCCACTTGGCGTTCGGCCGGGATTCCGCAAGTGAACTGAATTCGTGCTCGCCTGCTCGAAATCGAGATTCTCGAACGAAGCCGCGAACACGCGGAGCGAGAGAACCATCAAGCAAATAAGATTCAGCAAATGTTTTGTCTTCATTCCTTCATGCAAATTAGGCGACGCGCACTGAAAGCGCGCCGGAGCATAAGCCGGACCTTTTAGGTTAGCTTGTTTCCGGTCAAACCAATCTGCTCGCGGACTCGACTTAGCGAATCCGCCTTCATTGAACCGTAAGCGTGGGATCGCCAATGATGCTTAGGACGGTCGCTCTATCCGCTCCAAGCGACGAAAGACCGTCGTTGATCGTCTGCACCATTGCATTTCCCAGCGTGTCGCCGACGCCCAGCGATTGGAATTGCCAGTGCGTTCCCGGTTCAGGGTTCTGAGCCACCCACACCACAGCAAGGCCATAGCTCGGGGTGGCCAGAGCCGCGCGCATAAAATCATCGCCCAACAACCAGTCACCGAAGTAAGAGCCCAAAAGCGCGTAGAATGCAACTTTCGGCTCGGAGTTGATGAAATCGGAGCTGTGATGTTCCATGTACGTGCCTTCGGACCCACCGGGCTGGCCTTCGCTAATGATGGTGGGCTGGCCCGATCCGGCGAGAAATCCCCACTGATAGGAATTGCTTTTTTGGTGAAACGGGTCGCCTGTGATGATGGTCTCAAATCCTGAACCATAAATCGCGGTCAGGTTTCGCATGGCGTTCTCATACACCTTCATATCAGCGGTATGATTTGGCCAAGCAGGGTCATTGTCGAATGCGCCAAAGGTTCCGAAGACTACACCGCGCTGGGGGTATTGAGTCGATCCCGCCCTGTAAGCGTGGTTCTTGGCGAAATATTGAGTGAGCAGATTATACTCGGCCGTGCTTGGCGAATCGCCCGTCCCAAACGCTGGTAATCGCGAAAAATCAATTCTGCCCACGAACAGGCTCAATCCGGCGGGCGCGAACTCCTGGTCAAACCTGCCGTCGCCCGCCGCGTTTCGGTTCCAGGGAAACCGCTTGCAATTGGCGGCCATGTTGCTGGCATCTGTCCAGTTGGAATCCGGCCCCATATCGCCGTACCAAAGGTCGGCCACCCACGATCCACCATGGTCGCCATGCCCGTCGAAGTTGGCGTCGTCACCGGAAAACGGAACCGTGACATGCCCGATCAGTACGATGCCATTTGCGCCGGTGGAATTATCGCGGATCCATTGTTTGACGCTGGCTTTATTGGCGGCGTTATTGGCGTCGGCCAGAGCGGTCGTTTCAAACAGGCCATTCGCGCATGTCTCCCAGGAATCATCGTGGCGCGGCGCGTCCGTTTTTGTGACGACGGTCCAGCCATCGGCGGCCAGGTCACTCACATAAGTGTTCAGGCTCGATGTAATGTTTGGCGCGACCGTTCCATCGACAATCACCAGGACTTTCCCTCGCCCTGAGACGGACGGATCGGGCAGATTGAACCCCGAAATGACGCGAGCCGGAAAGTACATTTGGAATCCCTGCGGCATGGGCGGGTTGCCCTCTCGCGTGACCTCGTATTCGTAGCGCACGCCGCTTTGAAGGTTTGGATCGCTATCAGTGTAGCTCGGAGTCGAGGCGTCCGGCCACCCGGTTTGAAGGGTCTGCCAGCTTCCGCCGTTCGCGCGGCGCCGGATGGTCACTTTGAAGCTCTGGTATGGCTTGATCCGAAAATTCAGCGTGATCGTCGAGCCGCTGGGGGTGGCGCTGATGCTTGGAAAGACGTCCTGGTAACGCCAAGTACTCTGGAACCAATCCTGGCTGTAAAGGTGCATCGCCGGATCCGGTTCGGGCGTGAGATACGAGCCGCCCACAGATACATATCCGCTCTGGTACCAGGCCGCTTGCCGACCCATCGTCACGAAGCGAAACCCAATGTCGGTATTTGAATTCGCGTCCAGATTGAAGTTCCCCGTCGCCACGGCGCGAAAGTCCGGGTTATCGACCAGCACGTTGGCCCCGCTCGAAAACGCCACGACCTTTGGCAAGGCAAGATTGATGCCATTCATAAACCAGATGCCCGCGAAATTATTCTTTTTGGCCTGTTCATCGTTGGCGGGATCATAGGAGGTCAGCAAGATATCCGATTTGCCATCCGTGCCGCCCGCAGTCGGTGTGGCCGGATTTCCGAAATCGCCGGCGCCCGTAATTCTCCAATTGAACTGATTGTTAATGACTCCCGCAGTCTTGAAAGTGGTGCCGGTCATGAGCCAAACCGCGCCTTGTCCCGTGGTTTCATTTTGGAATGCGACATCGCTGAAACCGTCCCCATCGAAATCGCCGACCGCGGCTGCTTTCCAACCGGCCGCGGGCACGGTGTTAATCATGGCGAAACCATCTACGGTTGTTCCGTTGAGATACCAAACCCCGAGCAATTGATTGACCTGATCTTGCCAAAGAATGCCGAGGCGCTGATTATTATTGCTGTCGAAAAAGCCGGTTCCGCAGATCTTCCATCCTTGGCCGGCGGCGAGCGGACTTCCCGCGTAAGTAATCGTCGCCGATCCGATTTTTGACGTTCCGTTCATGAACCAGACACTGCAAACCCGCGTCGCTTCGTTGTAGTAAAGGAAATCCGCCTTGCCGTCACTGTTGAAATCAGCGGTGTTTGCCTTCAAGCAAATTTGCGCGCACGACGCAACGATGGCATATACTGCGAAAATCCAGGCCCTTCCATTGAGGCATGGCGGGTTTTTGCCGGTATTCTGACGTTTGAACAAGCGGGTTAGTGCTGTGGTTTTCATAAGTCCTCCATTTTCGAATTCTAAACTTTTGTCCTTGGTTCGATCTGCGCCTATTGCGCGCCGTTACGCGGAAACAACCCCGGATTGAGGAAGGAGTCGATGCTGCGCTCGAGGCTCTTCTGTTCTTCGAATGAGCGAGCTTCATTCATGAATGCCGACAACGATTTGGGGTTCTCAATGGCGTCGGCCGCGCTTTGTGCGAGTTTGCTCTCTTCAGGAGCGCTAGGGAATCGGCGTTGAAACTCGTCTGGGAATTCGAAGGCCAGGACGGTTTTCCAGCGTTCAGTGCGCCGTTCGAGTGAGTTGGCGGCGGAGAGGTCGATTCCCCTGTTCTGGGGATCGGTCACCATCCATGTTGTTCGGTCCACGAGCAGGATTGGCAGATCGCCGGCGTTTGGTAGTGGCGGGGATGCCGGCCGCTGAGATGGAGCGGGCGCTTGCTGTGAAATCACCCACAGGACTGAGGTTGAAAGAATGAGAGCTGCGACGACGAATAGCCGGTTCCTTTTCATAGTTTGAAGATGTGTTTAACGGAAGTATGACCAAGAGCTCCTACTCTTGCATCAACTCACCTTTGCAAGCGCACTTGTCGCACAAGGGGGGGGGGGTACAGTCAAGCAGAAAGATGGATTTGTACGCGCGATCGACAAATGGGCCGGTTCGATAACTATTGGCAAGGGATGCGATTCGATGCGATGGCCGCGCGAACACCAGCGCTACATCCGCAGTGATTTGTGGAAGGGCGCCGAGGCCGCCCTCGTCGGGGCGGACGCGGAGTCACCGGAGGTCCTCGGGGACACAACCTTGAGCGCTTCGGTGCGTATTGCTTAGACTTGGTCCAAAGATACTTTGACCCGCTGGGCAAACCTGTCTAGGTGACTCCTGATCGGACCACAGATTGCAGTTTAGGTTCAAGTTTGCTTTGATACGGCTCTGGAGAATGCAATCGCTAACGAAAACCTGAAGCGTCAGGAGCAATGGACCAATGCCCTGGCAAATGGAAGCCAACCATTCGTTCACGCGATTGAACAAAGGATTCGGACAGGCCAGAGAATTGACACAACGGAGCAACACGGAACTTGGATTCTTCGGGCAGCCTATGATCCACTTTCGGACCGCGAAAATTAGCCATTAGGCCCATTCAGCGCCCCTTGTTTCACGCAACGCATTGTTGCAGTATGAGTTGTCGTGGTCCGACCGAAACCGCCCATGTGCCAACACTTTGACATCGCCATCATTGGATCCGGATTCGCGGGTTCGATCATGGCCATGATTGCGCGGCGACTGGGCCGCTCCGTCGTCGTCCTCGAACGCCAGCGGCATCCGCGATTCGCCATTGGAGAGTCGTCCACTCCGCTGGCGAACCTGCTGCTCGATCAAATCGCAACCCGGTACAATCTTCCGAGCCTGCGGGATTTATCCAAGTGGGGCGTCTGGCAGCGGTCGCATCCGGAGATCGCATGCGGCCTGAAACGCGGCTTCACATTTTATCACCACACACTCGAACAGCCGTTCTCGGATAATTCAACGCGCAAGCGCCAGTTGCTTGTCGCCGCGAGCCCGCGCGACGAGATCGCCGACACCCATTGGTATCGACAGGACTTCGATCAGTTCCTCGCGCGCGAATCGGTCGCCCTAGGCGCCGTTCTCCTGGAGGATTCGGTGCTCACAAACATCAACATTTCGAGAGAGGGCGCGGTACTCGATGGAACACGAAACGGATCACCGCTCCAGCTTCAAGCAAACCTCGTGATCGATGCCGGCGGGCCGCGCGGGTTTCTGCACCGGACTTTGAATCTGGGTGAATTGGAACCGATCCACCTGCCTGCAACTCAGGCACTCTACGCGCATTTCAGCGGTGCGCGGCGATGGGACGCGCTTTATCCCGAGACGCAATCGCCTCCCTTCCCGGTGGACGATGCCGCCGTTCACCATGTTTTTAACGGCGGCTGGATTTGGGTGCTCCGTTTTAATAACGGGATAACGAGCGCAGGCGCTTCTCTGGAAACGCCGCTCGCGGAAGAACTGCGGCTCTCCGAAGGCGCGCCGGCTTGGGAACGCCTCTTAAAGAAACTCCCGAGCGTTCACGCGATTTTTGAAAACGCATCTCCGACTTCACCGTTTGTTTACACTCCGCGGCTTTCGTTCCTCACCGAACGGATAGCCGGCTCGGGTTGGGTGATGCTGCCGTCGGCCGCTGGATTCATCGACCCGCTGCTCTCCACTGGAATTCCGCTCACGTTATTGGGGATCGCGCGCCTGGGCAGAATTATCGAAAACGGAAACGCTTTTGAGAATTTCGAGCAAGGGCTTGCGAGCTACGCCTCTCAAACCCATCGTGACCTGCGAACGGTCGAGGGGTTTATCGCCGCACTTTATGCGACGATGAACGATCCCGAACTATTCTTCGAGCTCACCAAGATTTACTTCGCCGCAGTCAGTTTCACGGAATCGGCACGGCGACTCGATAAACCCGGGATCGCAGGCGAATCCTTCCTGCTCGCGGATCACCCTGCGTTCGGCCCGCAAGCACGCCAATGCGTGGATTTGGCATTGCGCCGTCCCACGGGCAATCAGCGAAACAATTTGCTCCGACAGATTTCTAATACAATCGCTCCCGTCGATGTAGCCGGTCTGAGCGATCTTTCTCGCCGGGGTTGGTATCCCGCCAAAGCGGAAGACTTGCTTAATGCCGCGCACAAACTGGACACGAATCGGGCCGCAATCAATGAAATGCTCGTCCGAACGGGATTCTTCAACGATCACGAAATTCTGGGTCGCTCCGAATCCGATTGAGAAACCGAGCTTCAGATCAGATAACTCAAACTCTCTCGATGGACAGCGCGGAGCGAAAAACTCTGCTGCCTTTAGGTTCACGGATAGTGAAAACCTCCAAAATTTAGACCCGAATCGGGACCATGGACCAATGATGGTGGGGCGACACTCTGTGGAGCCCTGACCGCGAACCGGAGCTCGCGCTCGCGCCGGTTTCATGATGATCGCGTCCTTCTTGGGAGTCAGTTCCACGTCCACCGACGCCCCATTTTTCAACCCCAGGGCCGTCAGCGGAGTTTTGGGCAAGCGGCCGTTCCTGCGTCTGCGTTTTGCCGGTCTGCAGGGCGCCGTTGAGCAGCACGATCGGAGCGCATATTTGGAGCGCGCTTGCGCGCTGAGACGCAAGGACGCCACGCCTCGGCGGCAAGGCCGGGCAAAGTCTTTTTCCGATTCTAAACCACCCAATCACGCGAAGGACGTGTCCGAAGAAGATTCGCTTCGGGATCTCCAAGAAAGCTCTCGGAAACTGGATCCAGCTTGAGTTTCCGGCCGAGAACCCAAGAAAGCGCTGCGGCATGACACGCTATATGCGAGCGGCGCATGACGTCCGGATTTGCCCGCGTTTTGCCGCGAGTGCGGATCGCGTCGAAGAAATCGCGCGAGTGGGCCGTGACATCCAGACCTTGCACCCGGTTCGATAGCTCCGGAAGTTTGATTGATTTGGGTTCGACCACAATTTCTCCCGAGTCTCCAGTTTCCACCCACCCTTCATCTCCGATGAATCGAACGGGGCATGTTCCCAGCCGGGTGATGTAATGCGGCGATCGATCACCAAACGGTTGTTTGAGAAAATCCAGAACCAACTTCACTCCATTGGCGTATCGGCAAACGATATTCTGATCGGAAGGTTCGTATTCAATCGGCATGGTATCGTCCGAGTCGTTCGCCCACTGGCAAAGATCAAGTGTGTGCGCGCCCCAATCGAGCAACGCGCCTCCCGAATCGAAATCCCACTGGCGCCGCCAGCCTCCATCCACATATTTCTGATTAAAGGGCCGCCACGGGGCTGGCCCCAGCCACATGTTCCAATCGCACACTTCGGGTTTGGGTTGCG
Organism: Verrucomicrobiota bacterium; assembly: GCA_027623095.1. GTDB lineage: Bacteria > Verrucomicrobiota > Verrucomicrobiia > Limisphaerales > SIBE01 > JAIPJX01. The sequence continues at coordinate 7,404 of JAQBVM010000188.1, read as the reverse complement.
GTTGGGCTGGCAGCCAGGAGTTCTCCAGGACCGGAACATAAATCGAGGCGTGCATCGTGTGGACTCTCCCGAGCTTGCCGCTCCGCGCCAATTCCACCGCGGCCTGGAAATTAGGAACACTTCTTCGCTGTGTGCCCGCTTGGAATACACGTTTCTCTTGATGCATTGTCGCGGCCAGTTTCTGGCACGCGTCGATTGTAATTCCACACGGTTTTTCACTATACACATCCTTGCCCGCCCGAGCCGCAAGAATGGAGGCGGCCGAGTGCCACCGATCTCCGGTGGCAATCAGCACCGCATCGATATCTTTGCGATCGAGCAATTCGCGAAAGTCGCGATACAGTTTGCAATCAGTATCCTTGTAAAATCCATCCACCAATGCTTTACCGGCATCGCGACGCGACGCTTGAACATCCGCGATGGCCATGCAGCGCATGTCGGATGACTTAAGCATGCCACCCAGGACATAACGGCAGCGCGGGCCGATGCCGATGACACCCAATTGAATCTTATCATTCGCCGACGCCGCATTTGCCTTTAGCGTTGAGATGGACGGCAGCAATAAAGTCCCTCCCACAGTGGAAAAAAGGAATTCACGGCGGGTTAACCGAGGTTTCTTGGTGGAGTGATTCATAATTCATGTTTTTTGGATTCTATGGGAAATAATCATGATGCGGCTGATTACTTCACACGAAGATTTCACGGCGTTGATTAACTGAAAGGATGAAAGTGATCGTAGCAGCCGTAGGGCCTTGAAGCAACGGAAAGCTCAACATCCTTTTCACCCGTCGGCGCCTCCGCTCCAGTGGAATTGCGAAGGGTGCGCCCGTCCTCATTTGGAAGATGCTCCCGCGCGAAAGATCTTCCGAAATCTTCGGTTGCCCTTGGTTAGGGGTTTTCGCACTATCACGCGGCTATGTCGAGTGAGAGAAAACAGTATCCGTTCCGGTTGATTGAACCGAAATGGCAGAGAATATGGGAAGACCAGCAGGTTTTTCGAGCTTGGAATCCTGGAGAGACCATTCCTGAAAATCATCCATTCAGGATGCGGCATGGGGCTGCTTCGGCCACGGATCGTGGGACGCTTCCTCCCAAGTGTTATATCCTCGACATGTTTCCTTACCCATCGGGAGCCGGTTTGCATGTAGGCCATCCCGAGGGGTACACCGCGACGGATATTCTCGCCCGTTACCGGCGCGCTTTAGGATACAACGTGTTGCATCCGATGGGTTGGGATGCGTTCGGGCTTCCTGCCGAACAGTATGCGATCAAGACTGGACAGCACCCCCGTAAGACAACCGAACAGAATATTGCGACGTTCAAGCGGCAGATCCAGTCGCTGGGTTTCAGTTACGATTGGAGCCGGGAGATCGACACCACAGATCCGAAGTATTTCAGGTGGACACAGTGGATTTTTCTCAGGCTATACGGTTCTTGGTTCAATCCTGAAACGAAACGAGCGGAGCGGATCGAGTCTCTCCCGTATCCGCCGGAATGCGTGACGGAGGAGGATCGACGAATCTATCGGGATAGCCGGCGGCTGGCCTATGTGGCGGAAGCGCCTGTGAACTGGTGTCCGGAACTTGGGACAGTGCTCGCGAATGAAGAGGTGATTAACGGCAAGAGTGAAGTGGGAGATTTCCCAGTTGTTCGGAAGCCGATGCGGCAATGGATGCTGCGGATCACAGCCTATGCGGAGCGACTTTTGGACGATCTTGCTCTTATCGATTGGAGCCATTCACTCAAAGAGATGCAGCGGAATTGGATTGGCCGAAGCGAAGGGGCTGAGGTTCGGTTCCGGCTCTGCAATCTTGACGGAGAAGTAGCGGTCTTCACTACCCGGCCCGACACTTTATTCGGCGCCACATACATGGTGCTCGCCCCGGAACACCCTTTGGTGGATAGAATTGTGGCGGCTGGATGGCCTCAAGAAACACCCGAGGGTTGGAAGGGGGCGAATGCCACCGCCGCTGGCGACCCGAAGTCTGCCATTGAATCCTATCGTGTCTTTGCGGCGAGCAAGAGTGACCTGGAACGTACGGAATTGTCTCGGGATAAGACCGGAGTCTTCACTGGGGCTTTTGCTGTGAATCCGGTGAACGGCGAGGGCATTCCAATTTGGATCGCCGATTATGTTTTGGCCACTTATGGAACTGGCGCCATCATGGCGGTTCCGGGACACGATACGCGCGATTTGGAATTTGCACGGAAATTCGGGCTGCCAATTGTTCAAGTTGTCGAGGCTCCGAATGGGCAGGAATCGATCGGTTTTGTGGGAGATGGGGTGTCCATTAATTCCGGTTTTATTTCCGGACTTCAGACTTTGGAGGCTAAACGGACGATCACGGAGTGGCTCGAAGGACGCGGTGATGGTCGAAGGACTGTTAATTATAAGCTGCGAGACTGGTTGTTTAGCAGGCAGCGGTACTGGGGAGAACCGTTCCCGTTGGCGTGGAGGAATGGCGGCCACGAAGCGCTGCTTGAATCGGAATTGCCGATTCTTCCTCCTTCGATGACCGACTATAAGCCGACGAGTTCGGGCGAGCCTCCGTTAGCCCGCGCGGTCGAATGGGTAAAGCTTGCCGATGGAGCACTTCGCGAAACCAACACGATGCCGCAATGGGCCGGCAGTTGTTGGTACTATCTTCGATACCTCGATCCGCGCAACGAATCCTCATTTTGCGGGAAAGAGGCGGAACAGTATTGGATGGGAACCGATTCCGGCAAGAATGGCGAACCGAACACGAACCGGATTTCCGCTCGTGGCGTGGATCTTTATGTGGGAGGGACGGAACATGCGGTTCTGCATCTTCTTTACTCCCGCTTTTGGCACAAGATCCTTTTTGACTTGGGTTTTGTTTCCACCCCGGAACCGTTCTACAAACTCGTGAATCAGGGACTCATACTGGGTGAGGATGGGCAGAAAATGTCGAAATCTCGAGGGAATACGGTGAATCCGGACGACGTGATAAACGAGTATGGGGCAGACGCGTTCCGGCTTTACGAGATGTTCTTGGGGCCGTTGGAGATGGTCAAACCTTGGAATACGAAGGGAGTGGAGGGTGTTTATCGATTCCTCGGGCGAACCTGGCGGTTGTTTGTCAATGAGAAAAGCGAAACTGAATTCGAGCAGACGATGACCACCGAGTTCCACCGGGGCGAGGACCTGCTGCATGCCATCGAGCTAAATCCGGCGATACAGGATGTTGCGGCGGACACCGGCCAGCTCAAGACGCTGCACGCGACGATCAAAAAGGTGACCGAGGATTTGGATGGCCTTCGGTTTAACACCGCAATTTCCGCATTGATGGTATTTGTGAATGAGGCAATGGGGTGGACAGTAAAGCCGGTTTCGGCTTTGCGTGAATTCCTCGTGCTCCTTCAACCGTTTGCTCCTCACTTGGCGGAAGAGTTGTTTCGTAAACTGGCTTCCGTTTATCCGGCGGCGCTGGGTGTTACCGGGACGGCGGGCGTGTCGCTGGCATACGAGCCGTGGCCGAGGTTTGATCCGGCGTTCTTGATTGAGGCCACGATCGAGTTGCCGGTGCAGGTCAATGGCAAACTGCGTGACCGGATCGTTGTTCCCGCGGACGCGACGCAGTCGCAGATCGAAGAAGCGGCGAAATCGGCTGAACGCGTAAAACTGTTTCTCGACGGGAAAACAATTAAGAAGATTATCGTTGTTCCGAGGAAAACAGTGAATATTGTGGCCGTATAGCAAGAATGGTGGCCTCTGTGTTCCGGTTAACCAAACAAGAACAGACCGTTGTGGCAGTTGTCCTGCTTCTCTTGCTGACGGGATTAGCGGTGAAAGCGTATCGAACGGCTCATCCGCCGGCGGTTCCGAATGGCCGAACGAATTTAGAGAATCATGCAGCCAATTAATTTCGACGAGATACTCGATAAGATTGTCGAGAAGAATCCCCAATATCACTTGGAAGCATATCTGTTTCTGAGAGAAGGACTCGATTTTGCACAGAAGAAGATTGGCAAATCGAACAAACACGAAATCCGGCATATCACTGGAAAAGAGCTGCTGGCGGGCCTTCGAGAATATGGAATCTCAGCGTATGGTCCGATGACCGTGACTGTTTTGGAGGAATGGGGCGTGACGCGGTGTGAGGACTTCGGCGAAATGGTCTTCCAAATGGTGGAGCACGGGTTGCTCAGCAAGACCGAGCGCGATTCGAGAGAGGATTTCAAGGATGGCTACCTATTCGATGACGCCTTCCGCAAGCCGTTTCTTCCATCCGGAAAGGCGAAGCTTGTGGAATCTCGATCAACTCAGCCGAAGACATCATGAAGTTCTGCGGGTGTTTTACTGGAAAAGAATGGGTGAAGGTTTTGATATGACGAACGACACCGCTTCGGCCGGTCCATATGACGAATGCGCCGAAATCCCAGCTCTGCCACCGGGAACTCAGCTCGTCACCTTAGACAACGGTCTCACTCTCATTGTCCGTGAGGATCACAGCGCGCCTGTCGTTTCCGCGCAAGCTTGGTGCCGCGCCGGGAGCATTGACGAAGGGAAATGGCTGGGAGCGGGACTATCGCATCTGCTCGAGCACATGCTGTTTAAGGGCACTACAACGCGTGGGGCCGGGAGGATAGACCAGGAGATTCAGGACGCCGGCGGTTCGATGAACGCGTACACGTCATTCGATCGGACGGTTTATTACATTAATGTTCCCAATACGGGTGCGCGCATTGCCGTCGATATTCTTTGCGACATCATGCGAAACGCGACGCTGCCGGATGACGAAATGACCAAAGAAAAGCAGGTCATTCTCCGGGAAATGGACATGAACCAGGATGATCCTGGACGCCGGTCGGGCCGGCGATTGTTTGAGACCGCTTACACGCGCAGCCCCTACAGATACACCGTAATAGGGTATCCGGACATTTTTAATGAGGTATCCCGGGACGATGTGGTCGCCTATTATCGTGAGAAATACGCGCCGAATAACACGTTTTTCGTCGTGGTCGGCGATATCGAAGCGGACGCCGTGATCGATCAGATTCGCGAAGCCTATAGCACGGCCAAGGCGAAACCGCTGGCGCCGATTGCGCTGCCCGAGGAACCGAAGCAGGCCGGTCAGCGGGAAGTGGTGGAGGAGGGGACAGTCGAGCTGGGGCATTTTCATTTCGCCTGGCACATTCCGGACATCCGCCATCGGGATATTCCGGCGTTGGACGTGCTGTCAACAATTCTCGGAAATGGGCATAGCTCCCGCCTTTTCCAGCAAATTCGCGAGAAAAGCGGTCTCGTTCATTCGGTGGATGCGTTCACCTACAATCCCGGAAATCCCGGGCTGTTTGGAATGAGCGCGATTGTCGATTCGGACAAATTTCAGAAGGCGAGAGAGGCATTGATTGCCGAAGCCGATCGCGTCAAACGGGACTCCGTTTCACCAGCGGAACTCTCGAAATCGGTGAAGCAATTTACGGCCGGGACATTGGCGATACGCAAGACAATGCAGGGCCAGGCCCAGGATTTGGGCGGGAACTGGATGGCGGCAAATGACTTGAATTTTTCGGAAAGGTATCTGGCGGCGGTCAAACGGCTGGTGCCGGAAGATATTCAGCGCGTGGCATGCAAATACTTGACGACTGAGAATCGAACGTTGTACGCGCTTTTGCCTAAGGGTTCGGTCACTCAGCAGGTCGATTCTCGGGAAACATCCACCGAACGTTCCATCGAGAAGATCACCCTTCCGAATGGATTGCGGTTGTTGGTGAAGGAGGATCATCGCCTTCCGTTTGTCCAGTTTCGAACTGTTTTTCGCGGCGGCGTGCTTGCTGAGACTCCGGTTGATAGCGGGATTAGCAACCTTCTTGCGAAGATGTTGCTAAAGGGAACGGTTACGAGGAGTGCCGAGCAAATTGTGACCGAGATCGAATCACTCGGCGGAAGCATCGATTCCTATAGCGCAAATAACAGTTTTGGTGTGAGCGCCGAAGTGTTGAGGGAAGATTTTGAAAAAGGATTCGACCTTCTGGCGGATGTGGTTCTGCACCCAGCTTTTCCCGGCAGTTGCTTGGAGCGGGAAAAGCAGGTTCAACTCGCTTCAATTAAAGCGCAGCGGGACCACCTTTTGTACAGCGCAAGCCGTGCGATGCGCCGCGCGCTCTTCGGAGATCAAGGCTACGGATTGGATGTGAACGGCACTGAAGAGAGCGTGTCGGCGGTTTTGGAGGCGCATTTGACTGAGTTTTACAAAAACGTCGTCGCGCCGGGTAATTGTGTTCTCGCAGTGTTCGGGGATGTTGAAACAAGCGCAGTAAAAGCCTCCGTCGAACGGCATTTTGCGGAATGGAAACCGCTCGAGGTGTCCCCATCAGCGCCCGGGCAGGGCGTCTCTCTGGACGAGGTTCGGCGGGTAGTCGAAACGCGCGACAAGAAGCAGGCTGTTTTGGTCATCGGATTTCCTGGCTTGAACCTGTTTGATCGCGAACGATTCGCGCTGGATCTGGTCCAGGAAGCGCTCAGCGATCTTGGCTCCCGTTTATTTGTAAGAATTCGGGATCAGCTCGGTTTGGCTTACTACGTTGGCGCGCAAAACTTCGTTGGTTTGCACGCCGGTTGTTTTAGTTTCTATGCCGGTACCGCGCCGGAAAAGGTGGAGTTGGTGGAGGCGGAATTCTTTTCGGAGGCCAAAGCGTTATGCGCGGACGGCCTCACGGACGCTGAGTTGAACCGCGCGAAAGCGAAAGTAATCGGACAGAAGAAAATCGCCCGCCAGGATTTGGGAGCCTACGCGATGACTGCAGCATTGGATGAACTGTATGGTCTCGGTTTTGGCCATTCGGATTCGGAGGACGCGCTGTATCAAGCCGTGACTTTGGACGAAATCAGAGTGATCGTTCGCCGGTTTCTTAAACCGGGGTCCTGTGTCGTTTCGATTGTAAGGCCCGACAGTTAACCGCGGACCGCACGTTCATCGTATTAATTCGCGTCCAGTCCGGAGGTTTTCACTTTCGAATTGGCAATTTTGAATGTCCAAAGAATGGACACGCGTTATTCGTGAAGCAGATGGATTCCGGACGTTCAAACTGAGGAACTGAGAATTAGGTTCGGGAGAACGCTCGAGTCTCGTGGGTCAGTGCTTGCACGGTAGGGTTCCCAACATCTCGCAAGCTCTTGCTATATCGTTCTTCAAACGACCCTCGGTCACCCCGGTGGAGTCGGCAATCGAGTGGGATTTGAATTCGGTTTTTACGATGTCAATTCGGTGCGGTTGAATAAAATTGTGAAAATAGCTATCAGAATTGACATTGGTACATCGTTTGCTTAGGAGTGCTTGTCGGCATCAAATGGGTGTCGATCGTCGTTCAGACGGGCAGTTATTAATAACCAATTATCCTCAAAAGAATCGCATGAAATTCAAAACATATGGCGTGTTG
>JAQBVM010000187.1 GCA_027623095.1 Verrucomicrobiota bacterium | reverse complement strand
CCATTTACATTGGCTCAAAGCCGCTTTTCTGCTGGAATTCACCCACTCGAGTACACGAAGAGCCAATATTTTCTCTCTATGCCTAAATCCAAACTGCCCCGGCCGACCGACGCGGAACTTTCCATTCTTCAAGTGCTCTGGGACAAGGGGCCCTGCACTGTTCGCCAAGTTCTCGAGGAACTGGCCGAAGAGACAGGATATACAACAGTGCTGAAGTTCCTGCAGATCATGACTGAAAAGGGTCTCGTGACCCGCGACGAAGCCAATCGAACTCATATCTATCATCCGGCACAACCAGCGGAATTAACACAACGACAATTGATCTCTGACTTGGCGAATCGCGCCTTCGGCGGTTCTGCAACGAAACTCGTCGTTCGAGCGCTTTCGACGAAAAAGGCGTCGCCATCGGAATTGGCGGAGATTCGAAAACTCTTGGATCAAATGGAGAAGAAGCCGAAATGAACCCTTTTCTTGAATTTAGCGGGAGTCCTACCGTTCAGGCCGCCGGTTGGACATTGGTTCACTTTGTTTGGCAGGGGTTTGCCGTCGCCGCGGTCTGGTCTGTGGCGCAATCTCTCCTTGGCAAACGTTCAGCAAACGCACGATACCTGGCAGGCTGCGCGGCGCTTGGATTGATGGCTTTGGCGCCTGTCGTTACGTTTCTCAATCTCAAAGGCGCCCCACCAACGGAAACTGTGCAATTCGAACCTCCAATCGAATACACGGAAGCCGCGACCGTGAGAGGATCTCAGTCCGTTGATCGTTCCGAACCGTTTGTCCAACGGCACCCGTTTACCCCTCCAAAGCTAAGTCTAACGGCTAGGGTTCGGAATGCGTTGCCGGTAATCGTCGCCGGATGGCTGGGAACAGTCTTTGTTCTCGCGTTGCGATTGCTGGCTGGCTACCGCCGAGTGCGGCAGGTGCGGCATCGCGGCATCAAGCCGATGGGAGACCCGTGGGAAACGACGATCCGCTCGCTCGCCGACCGCCTCGATGTAAGCCGTCCCGTTCAATTCTGCAAATCCGCGCTGGTCGAAGTGCCAACCGTGATCGGCTGGCTGCGACCGATGATTTTCTTCCCCGCGAGCGCGCTGGCTGGTCTTTCGCCCGCGCAAATCGAAGCCATCTTGGCGCACGAACTCGCTCACATCCGCCGGAACGATTATTTGGTCAACCTGTTTCAAAACGTTCTCGAGACACTGCTTTTCTACCATCCTGCTGTGTGGTGGATCTCCCGCCAGGTCAGCGAAGAACGGGAACAATGCTGCGACGATTTGGCGATCGGGATTTGTGGCGATCGGATCGTCTATGCGAAAGCGCTGGCGGCGTTGGAAGAAGTTCGCGGTGCGTCCGAAAACCTGGCGCTCGCCGCCGGGGGAGGTTCTTTGCTCTCGCGTATTCAGCGAATTCTGGGTGTTCCGTTGAGGTCCAATCGAACAGGCTTGTGGCTTGCTGGAACAATTGCCCTCGTGCTCGTTTGCGTTATGGCGGTGATGGGAAACAGTTCTTCGCGGGCGCAAGAATCTGGAACGCAAGCGAGACTCATTCAAACGTCGAACGCGGACTCCTCCAATCAACCTGGGGTCTCGCCGCTCGTAACTCTGGCACGCCAGATCGCATTGAATGGGAATATTGACGAGGCAATTGAGTTATTAGGGCCAGCCCCAGAGGCGGTTCATGAAGGCTCCGAGGCCAATTATTATCTGAACTATCTGCGTCGCATCCAGCAGCCGTTCAAAGACCTTCGGAGCAAAACAATGATGAGCGCTGCCACGAACCAGGGAGCAACTCAGCACACTTCCACGGTCGAATTGAAAAAAGCCTTAGATGGGAAACCGGAACTCGGCTTTGAAATCTTCAATCTTCCAACTTTCAAGGATAGGAATTCCGATTCGCATTTGAGGAAAACAACCTACATTCAGGCTCTTCAAGTTGAGCTGGAAAGAACCATCACGCACTTGGAGGGAATTAAGTCGGCTCGCGTCTCGATCACCATCGACATTCCGCGGATGTTCGTTGGGAGATTCTTTAACTCACCCAGCGTCTCGGTAACCATTCTTCCAACGTCGAACGGCGCGATCGAGAAACAGACGCTTGATTTGATTCGAATTCTCGTAGGCAATGGCGTGCCTATCGGGTCACCCGATCGAGTAACGATTTCGGTGGAAACTGAGGACGCTGCTCGGATTCTAGAATCGCCAGGCGAAGTCGAACCTGTAGCGGAGAAGGTTACCGTTCCAAATCCCACCGAGTTTGATGAAAATACTGATTCTCCCGCAGAAGATGGAAGTACAGATTCGAATTACTCTAATCCGCAAAGACAGGCGATTGTTCGAAAACTCGACCAACTCATTCTGGAGGAATTCCCTCCGGAATGGGAACCTGGCGATCGCGGTTTGGAAACCTCTCTCGCGGAGATTCTCAGACAACTCGATGAACAGGTGAAGAAACTTGACCCGGAAAAACGCGGGATCAATTTCATTGTCAACTCGCAGGTTGATCAGCCTGGAGAGGAACGCAGCGGGGAACAACTCGAACTTACAAGCAATGTAGTCGTTGCCTTCGGGGCTCCGTTGCGAAATGTCAGCGCGAGGGATGTTTTGGATGCCATCTGCAAACTGTCCCAATCGAAGAAAGACGGCAGTCCGTTTCCGCTTGAATACTCGATCGAAGATTACGCGGTCGTGATTTCGAGCGCTCTAATGCCAGGGAAACCTCAACTCTTTACCCGAGTGTTCAGGCTTGATCCCAAAGCTTTTCTTCAGCAACTGGACAAGCTTGATTCTCAAAATCTTGGACCGGTTGGAGCACGTGAAGGTAGCGATCTGTTTCGTCTGACGCTCAGTGACAGTGAAGATGAGATTCGCGATGGCAACAGCGCAACCGCGCTCAAAAAAGTGAACGAGCTCGTGCGAGAGTTTTTCAAGAACGCGGGAGTTGAGTTTAGCCAAACCGATTTCGGACCTTTACAAGCTCCTGTTCGCAATGGGTCCCAAAATCAAAAGAGCTCCGTTCCTCAAAAGGCTGTGTTCTTTAACGACCGAACAGGCCATCTCTTCGTCCGTGCAACCTTGGCGGAATTGGACTCAATCGAGCAAACAATCCAAAAGGAAAACGCCGCTCCCCGGCAGGTGGCTTACGATGTCAAATTTGTTGAGATGCCCGAGTGGGATGCCAAGGCTTTGGACCTAGATCGATTCTCCAATACAAGCACAATTGCGACAAATGATTCCGCCGCTTTGCAAGCCGGCGAATCATCGGCAGCGACCAATAGCCGGGGCTCAAAGATTGTTGGCATCCTCTCAGCTCCGGAATTCCTCGCTCTGATGACCGCGATGAAGCAAAAGGGCGGTGTGGATATCCTGGCTTCGCCAAAAGTGACCACCTCAATCGGGCGTAACGCCCGCGTCTCAGTGGGAGGCCCAATGGATGTTGTCACACGGAAAATGGAAGGAACGAACACAGCGACCATGATCACAACCCAAGTTTGGATTGGCCCCTCTCTGGAATTGTTTCCGCAGACGGCGCAGGATGATTCGTCAATCAACTTATCGATAAACGGAACACACACTGAGTTTTTGGGATATGACGATCCCGGTCCATTCGTGCCGAACGCCAGTATTGAAGAATCTCCTCGCTCCGCGTTGCCCCGGCCTCGCATTCGCACCCGAGTGATTCAGGGGAAAGCAATCCTGTCAGAGGGACAAACACTCACTCTTGGAGCAGACCCGGTTGAAAACACAATTTTCACCAAATCCAAAGTCCCGATCCTCGGAGACATTCCGCTTCTGGGCCGCCTTTTCCGAAGAGAATCCAAGGAGAAACGGAGGATGTATCTATTCGTCTTCGTCACCCCGACGCTTGTCGATCCCGTCGGGAATCACATAAACGCTCCCCCGAATGATCCCAAATGAAAGCCATACTTGCCGTCCGCCGATTGCCAACCGGCGGTACAGCCTGACTGCCAGTCCGCGCTACGACGACAACGCACGCCGCCTTCGATCACCGGCAAACCTTCCATCCGCAGCACCGCGACCTTCTTAGCGCCGATTGGCAATCCGCGATTCCAAGTTCCGCTGACCAGCCGATCAACCCTCCATTCCACGCGTTACCCCACTGCCATTCCTCGGGTGCCCGGCACAATCCCGCGCTCACGGGATTATTCCGGACGTAACGTCCAATGCGCGTCCTCTCATCCTCGTTTCGGATCCAGTGGTCGTACGACTCCGGCTGCCAGAAAGCCTTGGCCGTGCGGTTTAGCACACGGCTCGCTTGGCGTGCCGTTTAGCGCTTTCGACTGCACAAGATGGCGCTCAGTGTCTCGTTTGGTAACGGCAAAAGAATCAAGTGAACGTGATTGGGCTTGGTATTTCATTTGAAATCAGCAAGCGCGGCTCCAGGGTTCGACGGGAGCCTCGCCCTCCCGTTTTCGAGGTAACCTCAACCAAGGTGGGGCGACACTCCGTGGAGCCCTAACTTTTGCTAAGCAAGGATCCCTTTGACCAGGGTGCCGTGAACATCCGTCAACCTTCGATTGATACCGTTGTGGTAATAGGTCAGCCGCCGATGATCGATTCCCAAGAGATGCAGGATCGTGGCATGCAGATCGTAAATCGTAACCGGATCGTCACTCACAAAATACCCGATTTCGTCGGTCGCTCCGTAGCTGATTCCAGGACGAACCCCAGCCCCCGCCAAGAAACATGTGAACGCGTTCGGATGATGATCTCTTCCGGGAGAATTGATCCCCTGCGTTGCCGGACCCCGTCCGAATTCGGTCGTCCATATCAGCAATGTATCGTCCAGCATGCCGCGCTGTTTCAGGTCGCGAATCAATCCGGCTACCGGCTTGTCCATCGTTGCCGCCTGCGTGGTATGGTTTTCCGAGACGTTTTCGTGACCGTCCCAATTGATTCGCGGGCTTCCGAAGGCGCCTCCGTTGAAGAGTTGCACGAAACGAACACCCCGCTCCAGCAAGCGCCGCGCAAGAAGGCAGTTTCGGCCAAAACCCTGGCTCGATTCGATGTCCATTCCGTACAGCCGTTTGGTGGATTCCGTTTCGCCCGCGATGTCGGAGGCCTCGGGGACGCTCATCTGCATTTTTGCCGCCAGTTCATAAGCCCGCAACCGGGCCGAAAACCCGGTGTCGTCGGGGTGTTCTGACGCAAACCCGCGATTCATCTCCGAAATAAACCGCATCCCCGCCTGGCGCGAAGCGAAATCGACGGTGGACGGTGTGTTGAGATCCACAATGGGCTCGCCCGAGGCGGTCCGCAATGCGACCCCCTGATAGTCCGCTGGCAAAAAGCCGGATGTCCAATTGATCGAACCGCCCGCCGGAAGCCCCCGAGGATCGGGAAGCACCACGAATGCAGGCAGATTCTCATTCACCGTTCCCAGGCCGTAATTCAGCCATGATCCCATGCATGGAAAACCGTTCATCGTGAACCCCGTGTTCATCTGAAAAATTGCCGGCGTGTGATTGTTGCTCTTGGCCACCATGGAATGAATGAAGGCGACATCATCGACGCATCCCGCCAGGTGGGGCAACAGACTGCTGGCCCAATGCCCGCTTTGACCGTGCCGTTGGAACGAAAAGGGGCTCTTCATGATCAAACCAGGCTGGCCGAAGAACCCCTGATTCTCACCTTTGCCTTCGAGCATTTTCCCATGAAATCTTTCGAGTTCCGGCCGGAAATCGAAAGTGTCAATGTGACTGACACCCCCGGCGCAGAAGATCTGCACCACGCGCTTTGCTTTGGGAGCAAAATGAGGAAGCCTGCCGCTGGAGACGGCGGCTCCTGAATCTTGTGCCGCTTGAGCCTCCCGCTGCAACATCCAGGACAAAGCCACGCCACCGATGCCGCCCGCCGCGTTCCACAAGAAATGGCGCCGTGAAAAGAGAGATTGCTCGCGATTCTTCATACTCAATGCGGGAATCCTCCGGCTTTGCCGGAGGATTCGGATGGTTTGATCGTTGCGGGAGCCTGTTGATTTGGGCGGTCGGCTAAACGATTGCTTCCCCTCACCCTAACCCTCTCCCCAGGGAGAGGGAATTTCTTTGGCCGACGCAGACAAATTCGGAGGATTGAATGCAACGCCGCCGCGAGGATTCGTTCTCCCTCTCCCGTGGGAGAGGGCTGGGGTGAGGGGAAACGCATCGCCCGAAGATCCGGAACCAAGGGCTCTGGAGCCGTCTTAGTCATACCCGGGACAATTCTCTGAGACTTTGAGCCGCTCATCATTAATGGCCCCGGCTTCGCCGGAGGTTTATGCCTATTCCAGAAATGAAAGGTCTATCGCACATAGACAAACTCCGTTGCATTAAACAGCGCCCAACACAGGGTTTCGAAACCGGCCTCTTGGGACAGTGCCGCGGCACGTTCGAATTCCTCCGCTGTAGGAAAGCGCCCCAGAGCATTTCGGTAAGCCAGTTTGATCGCCCTTGGCATTTGGCCGCGGGCGTCCGTTCGCATCCGCTCCGCAAACCAACCCGCCTGGCGGAGCACAAACGGACTATTCATCAGCCCCAGCGACTGCAAAGGAGTCGTTGTGGCATTTCGATTCGGCGTCTTGATGGAAGGATCAGGCGCGTCAAATGCGTCGAGCAGCGGGTCTTTTCCAGAATTCACATTCATTCGGTAGATCGTTCGACGGTCGCACTCAGGACCCGGTTTGTCCGTCGGAAAATAGAATGTCGCATTGAAGCTCTTCGTATCGAACGGACGGAAGCTTGGCCCGCCCAGCGCTTCATTCAGCCGTCCGCCAAGCGCCAGCATGGAATCTCTCACGGCCTCCGCATCGAGTCGCCCCGGGCTGAACCGCCACAACCAATGGTTATCCGCATCCACACCGGCCGCTTTCGAGTTGAACATCGACGCCTGACGGTACGCGGACGAACAAACAATCAAACGATGCAGCGCTTTCAGACTCCATCCTGAATCGATAAGGTTCTTGGCCAGCCAGTCCAGCAACTCGGGATGCGAGGGTTTGGCGCCACTCGCTCCAAGGTCATTGGGCGTCGCCACAATTCCTCTTCCAAAATGGTGATGCCAGACCCTGTTGACGATCGCCCTAGGAGTCAGCGGATTGCGGGGATCGGCCACCCACTCGGCAAATCGCAGACGCCGCTCCGCTTCCGGAGAGTCCGGTGACAGATCAAAATCCGGTGGCGGCACCGGAATGCTCGAGAGCGCCCCGGGACTCACGATCTCCGCAGGCAATTTGACATCCCCCCGGCTCAGCAAATGAGTGGGTTCGGATTGTTTCCGGATTCCCGCATACGACACGGGCAGCGGCGGGACGGCTTCAAGAGCTGCCCGGTTCGCACTGATCCGACCGATCCATCGATCTTTTTCGATTCGCTCCGGTTCGGAAAGCGCCGCCGCAAGCTCATCCGGTCGCACATTCAGCCTGGAGGCGGAAAACACCGCTCTCACCTCGTCGGCGGTCAAAGCCCGGTCGTAAAGCGCGGCTTGTTCGATCTCGGCGGCAATGAACGGTTTGCCACCGCCGGTATGCCGTTTTCCGATTAACACGTGCGAATCACCCGTCCGGTATGCCTGAAGGGGTTCGCCGGGACGATAGGCCTCACCGTACGCTTCGCCATTCCGAAAAACGGCGATCGAATTGTCAGACCGATACACAACTAAGACATGGATCAAGGCGGTGGTCTGTCCATACTCGGCCGGTCCCTCCAGATTCTGAGTTCGCGCGAGACCGTTGCTGCCGGCCGTCCATTTCCCTTTTTCGCGCTCTCCAAATACGATCGAGTCAAAAACACTCCCGTTCTTGGTTTCGAGTGTCAGCGCACCCCCGCCTCCCTGCTCCAGTCCCGAAAGCGAAAGCCAGACTTCCAGTGACTTTTGACCGACATCCACTGGAAGAACGTCCGTTTCCATAAAATCGCCTTTTCCATCCAATCGCAACCGGCCGCCGGAAATGACCGCTCCCCCTTTCAATGTTCCGTGCAGCGATCCGACGGAATCACGCGCATCGCCATCAAATGTCCAAAGAGCCAATGGAGCCGGAACAGAACCGGCACTGCCGTCAAGCGCATGCCTCGCCCCGGCGGCCCGATCCCAGGCCAATCGGTTCAGACGCGAAAGATTCGCCTCGGCAGCCGCAATTGACTGCTTCAATCGGGCGATTTGCTCTTCTTGCCTCGTGACCGTTTCGGGCGCCGCGATTACGCGTTCGCCGTGCCGCACGGCTTCAAATACCGACTTCACCCGATAATAATCCTGCTGGGGAATAGGGTCGAACTTGTGCGCGTGGCAGCGCGCGCAATTGAGAGTGATTCCAAGAAACGACTGCGACACGACACTGATTAGGTCCTCCAATTCCTCCTCTCGGGTCGCGGCCCGCTGCGTTGCATTGGCCTGGCTGTTTCCGGCCTGATCCCATGCACCGCAGACCAGCAGGCTCGTTGCCACGATTCGATCGGATGTCACCGGGTCCATGGCGTCCCCCGCAATCTGTTCTTTTACAAATTGGTCATAGGGTTTGTCCGTGTTAAAGCTCCGAATCACATAATCGCGGTAATGCCACGCATTGGGGCGCATATGATCGTACTCGAATCCCTGGCTTTCCGTGAACCGCGCAATATCCAGCCAATGCCTCGCCCACCGCTCCCCGTACCGGGGCGACGCCAGCAACCGATCGACCAGCGCCTCGTAAGCGTCCGGCGAACGGTCATTTACGAACTGATCAATCTCCTCAGGCGCGGGCGGAAAACCGTTCAGATCGAAGCTAAGGCGCCGTATCAACGTCGTTCGATCCGCCTCGAGGGAGGGACGGAGGTTTTCCCGTTCTAGACGGGCCAGAATAAAACTATCCACAGGGTTTCTCAGCCATTCACGGTCGCGAACCGAAGGCATCGGCAGACTGCGAATTGGTTGAAAAACCCAGGATTCGGAATCCGTAGCGTCCGCCGCGGTTACTTCTGAAACATCCGACAATGAAGACATTACGACAAAAAAAACACTAAGAATAACCATGCATTTTGTGATTGAAATACTGAAGACGTTCACCGCCCCTCGGGGTAGGGTTCGACTGCAGTCGAACCCGTTCTTGTGAGGATCCCAGGGTTCGGCGAGAGCCTCACCCTCCCATTTTCGCGGTAACCGTTGGAAATCGCCGCTCTCCAAGAATGTTAGTGCGGTCATATGCAATGTGTCCCGTATCGTATATCCCGAAGTTTCACAATTTGAAAGCCATATCGAGGAAACTCCGGGATGGGCGACAGCCCGGAGTTCGTTGTCCCGGCTTCAGCCGGTCCGGACCGCCTGCCGCCGTCGCTCCGAACCGGCGCTTTGGCGCGCCGCGAAGGCGGAAAGGCGGGACTAGAAACGTACTCCCCGGCGTCAATGTCGCGGTCTCCTCAGTAACCCACGCCCGAGCGACCGCATCTCCGTGTTGTGCTCTCCATCATCTTATGATTGTATGTGCCCATGAAGTTTCGGATTCTTTCAAACACGATTTGGCTGACCGCTTTGGGTTGTTGGATTGCGTATTTCACCGGCTGTTCGACCGTTCCCATTACCGGACGCGGCCAGTTGAATGTCTTGTCAACCGGGGAGGAAATGAGCCTTGGCCTGACAAGCTTCGAACAAATGAAGTCCGAAGTTCCAGTGAGTTCGGACGCCGGCGCGAATGCTCTTCTTCAAACTGTCGGCAAACGCATCGCGGCCGCGGCCAGTATTGATCTGCCCAATGCGCAATGGGAATTTGTTGTTTTCCAAAGTCCGGAAATGAACGCCTTTTGCCTGCCCGGCGGCAAGATCGGCGTTTACATCGGAATCCTCCCCATCACCCAGAACGACGCCGGCCTGGCAACCGTTCTCGGTCACGAGGTGGCACATGCCGCCGCGCACCACGGCGCGGAAAGGATGAGCGAAGCCATGATGATGCAGGTTGGCGGCCAGATTCTGGGAATCGGACTTTCGAAAGCCGGAACGAATACCCAAGCCGCCGCATCCGTTGCCTACGGGTTAGGAACCCAATTGGGCCGGGCACTGCCCCACAGCCGGCTTCAAGAAAGCGAAGCGGATCGAATGGGCTTGATCTACATGGCTCAAGCTGGATACGACCCCCGCGCCGCGATCTCTTTTTGGGAGCGTTTCGCTTCCGCGACCGCAAGCGGCGACAGTACCCCTTCGTTTCTCAGAACGCACCCGGTCACGGCGGATCGGATCGAGAATCTTAAGCGCCTCCTCCCCGCCGCGATCGCCGAATACGAACGAAGCAAGAAGTAGCACCGCCCGGCGGCTATTGAATCGAGCGGGTAATCAAGGAGCTTGGAGCAATCCAGTCTCCGGCTCGAATTGGTGGGCCCGGGCAGAGGTCGTTTTACCGATGATCCTAAGATGATTCCTCCGCCCCCGATTCTTTGGATGGGATATTTGGCGCAGGACCAGCGAGAGAAAGTATGAACCTATTGATGATTCGGCCTTTGACGATGTGCGGGGATCTGATGCGAATCGCTGCTCTCACCGGAATTTTGGTGATGTTTGGAATTCTCGGCGCTCAGGCGGCGGAGAAGAGAGTTGCCGCGGAAGAACCGGACGGATCGCTTTCCGCGGGATTTGCCGAAGTCGATATTACCCCACCGGAAGGTTGGCGCCACGGCGGCGGGTACGGAGAGGTGATCAGCACCGGCGTTCACGATTCGCTTCGCGCCAAGGCGATGGTGCTGAGTCAGGGAGGCAAGACATTTATCCTCGTGATGAACGATCTTCTGAGTGTGCCTGAAGGATTGACAACGCCTGCCCGGAAACGGATCGCCGCGAATCTGAATACGTCGGTGGACAATGTCGTCATTGCGGCGACGCACAATCACGGTTCTCCTGAGTATTGGGGGCCGTTGCGTGACATCTTTCATGCCCGAGAATTGCGACTCCAGGAAGAGGACCGCCACGAGCGGATCGACTACACGCGGTTGTTAACAGACCGGTGGGAAAAGGCCGTCGGAGAAGCGGAGCGCCGACGGGTCGAGGTGGACGCATCCATCGTTGTCGCCGAACAATTGGGGCTTGCGCAGAATCGCAGATTCCACATGCGGGACGGTTCGGTGCGGTTCAATCCAGGAAAGCTGAATCCGAACATTATCCGGCCCGCGGGTCCGGTCGATACTGATTTGCCGTTTCTTCTGTTTCAGAAAGTTTCCAGTCGCCGGACTGCGGGAGTGAGCGGCGGGGGCGCGGTGATCGGCGCGTTGTCCATCTTTGCGATGCACACCGCGGTTTTTGGCGGCACCGAGTTCGGCGCAGATTTTCCGGGTGTTCTTCAGGCCAACCTCCAAAAGCATTTTGGGCCCGATTTCATTTCCGTCTTTGCCGAAGGCACAGCTGGAGACATTAATCACATTCGTGCGCGTTCAGAAAAACCGAACCCGGACTCCATCGAAATTGGCGAGACACTGGCGGGCGCAATCCTGGAGAATCTTCCGCAGCGTCGTCCGGTGGACGAACCGGATCTAGCTGTCTTGGCGGCGACGGTTCGGGCGCCGTATCGCCAACCGGCAGTCACCGAGGATCGCTACCTGGAAGCAAAGAAAATTATCGAGAATCAATTGTCCAATGGCGCCGCTTTCCTAACTCTGGTGGCGGCTTGGAGGGACTGTCATCATTACGAATATCGATTAAAATTCCCCGACGGAAAACCGCTCGAAGTGCAAGCGGTTCGCTTGAATCGCGATTCGGCGCTCGTGTTTCTGCCTCACGAAATCTTTGTCGAACTCGGAATGGCCATCAAGGCTTCCTCGCCCTTTCGCAATACACTGGTGGTCTCGCTGTCAAATGATGTGGATTTCTATATCCCGACTCGGCGCGCGTTCGAGGAAGGCAGTTACGAAATTACGACGTGCTCGCTCGCGCCCGGTTGTGGTGAACTCCTTGTCGAAACAGCGTTGACGTTGCTAACCAGTCTGAAGTAATTCCGCGGCATTCCGCACAATTGGCGAGCAAGACCGTCCCTCCCACCATGACGCTTCCCGGTGCCGCGAATGCAGCCCTTGCCGAGGGCAACGCAGAAACCGTCAAGCGGATGGATTCGGAATCGAGGAACCTTTAAAGCCTCATTGCAAATTGGCAGCAGGCGAGTGCGAGCCGCAGCATCAAGCCCGGCTACCTTCGGCGCCAATTCCCAAAACGGCGCGAGGTAACAATTGATGCCGCAAGCCTCGTTCAGGGCCGCCAGAACGCTATCAATCGCTCGCGCTCGCCGGTCATCCATATACTCTCTCAATTGATAGAATTCATCCCAAGGATCCTGTGTGATCCCTGATCGACTCCGTTTCAACTTCCTTTGGTTGGGGCTTCGCCGCGCTGGGGTTGTTTTCCGGCAAGTGTCGTTGTTAGATTTGACCTTGCCCGTCCTTCAGGTGATTGGCACTCTCACTCGCATCGCGCGGCGGCCCGAGCGCGCAATGTTTCATGAAATCACTGTTCTTAACCAACGAGTATCCTCCGCACATTTACGGCGGCGCCGGAGTTCATGTGGATTATCTCAGCAAGGAGCTATCCAGGATTATGGACGTTCAAGTGTTTGCGTTCGGAGCGCGCGAACCGGATCCTGAAAGGCCTTGGGTCAGGGGGTTTGGATTGGATCCGTCGAAGTTCGAGTGTCCGAAAAACCTGCGGTCTGTTTTCGGCGCGATTCAACGTTGCTTGGAATTTAACACATCAGGCATCGACTCCGACGTGAGCGTTGTTCATTGCCACACCTGGTACAGCCATTTGGGGGGTATTTTGGCGAAGTTAAACTACGGCATCCCATTTGTGCTTACTTGCCACTCATTGGAACCGCTTCGTCCGTGGAAACGCGAGCAACTGGGTCGGGGGTATGACTGTTCTGTGTGGGTCGAGAAGACCGCCATTGAGATGGCGGACGCGGTAATCGCCGTTTCTCAAGAAACGAAGGAGGACGTACTGCGTCTCTTCAATGTTCCCGAGGAGCGAGTGCGGATTATTCACAACGGGATCGATCCGGAAGAGTACCGGAAAATCGAATCGACCGAGGCGCTGGCGCGGCATGGGGTCGATCCAAAAACACCTTTTGTTTTGTTTGTCGGACGGATTACCCGGCAGAAAGGGATTGTTCACTTGGTCAACGCGATTCGGCACATGGATCCCGGTTTTCAGATTGTATTGTGCGCGGGCGCGCCGGATACCCCGGAGATCGCGTTGGAAATGAAACAAGCCGTGGAGTCGGTGCGGAAGTCTCGCTCCAATGTGATTTGGATCGACGAAATGGTTCCGAAAACAACCGTGTACGAGCTGTATTCTCAGGCTGCAGTTTTTTGCTGTCCCTCCATTTACGAACCGTTTGGCATTATCAATCTTGAGGCGATGGCCTGCGAGACGGCCGTAGTGGCCAGTGCTGTGGGCGGCATCAAGGAGGTGGTCGTGCATGGTGAGACCGGGTTTTTGGTTCCGCTGGAGCAGCAGACGGAGAGTCCGTTCGAACCGCTGGATCCGGCGAAATTCGCAAAAGATCTGGCGGCCCGCATCAACGAATTGATGAGAGACCCTGGCTTGCGGGAGAGATTTGGGAAGGCGGGTCGCGCGCGAGTCGTCGAGAACTTCAGTTGGGCGTCCATTGCGGCGCAGACGAAACAGTTATATCAGGACATCGTTGGCGCATGACCACAAAATCCAAGACGAGTTCTCCAGAAAAAGCGGGTTTGAAAACGTGTCAGTTCCTAGTTTATTCAACATTGACGCCTCCCGGCCCTTTTGCGGTATTCGTAGAGTCGTTTGTTCAAATACGTCCAAGCGCCCAT
Organism: Verrucomicrobiota bacterium; assembly: GCA_027623095.1. Taxonomy (GTDB): domain Bacteria; phylum Verrucomicrobiota; class Verrucomicrobiia; order Limisphaerales; family SIBE01; genus JAIPJX01. The sequence goes on along the minus strand of JAQBVM010000187.1, from coordinate 1,247 downwards.
CTGGAGCCGCTCGGCAATCGATTTGAGCGTCATCGTCGTTCCCTGCCGCATGTTTGCGTAAAGGGGTCCCGGTCATTGTAGAATCGTTCACGTTACTATCCAATCGCCGGGACCCCTTTACAGAAACACCAGGGCGTTGAGCGCCTGCCGCTGGCTGCTGGCGCTCAATCGTTGGTCCATCGACAGTGTATCCAGGAAAGCGGTCAGATCCTTCTCCGTGCGTTCGGCCAGTTCATCGCTCCCCAAGTGCCGGGCGAATCGCTTCCTTCCAATCCTCCAATCGCCACGATTCCGGTTCTTTTTCCCGGCTGGCCCACTCGATGAAATCCCGCGCGCTTTGGGTTGTCACCTGGGCTCGACTGCGCCGACAGAAACCCAGAAACCAACGAATCGTGATCTCAAACGATTTCCTTTGCCTTTGCGGCAATCGATACCGGATCAGGCATTGGTGCCAGTCCGAGAAATGCAGCTCCTTCATAATCTCCTTTGGCTCGCGCTTTTTGGGGTCAATAAACCTCCAATAAAGCGCGAATCCCGCGCTTTATTGGAAAGCGTTTTGGGGACCCGCGACGGAAACTCAAACCACCTTGACGATTGTGGATGAAACACCTATGGTTCCGGTCAGTCAAGGGAAAATGCCTTTATTGATTTCCCAAAAAGCGCGGAGAAAATCGTTAACGTGAAAATTCCAATAAAGCGGGATTTACGAACTGATTAACACTGTTGGCCGGAATCGGAATACACGCCATGAGTAAAGCACGGCCCAAGAAGGCGAGTCAGGTTCCGCCACAGTTGATCGGGATTGTTGCGGACGCTGTCGCCATGGGAGCAACGGCATTTCGACTTGAGCCCAATCCACCTCATACGATGGCCTGCTTCTCGGCTGGATTGCAGGCTGCGGAGATCGACTTTGAGGCATGGTCCGGTCGCGAGATGATGGACTTCTTGGTCAGCCAGGTGACGGATACGAAGAAGAAGACGGGCGAGTTCGAACTTGAGTGTGATGGGAGGAGGTACACGTGCCGCGTGGAGCTGGATCGGGTGCGCGGCGCGAAGCAGGCAGAGGTGACATGGACGTGAGATTTCGAGGAACGGCCAACCAGTCAGTCGAGGCAACAGCCCACCCGCTGCGTGGCCAACGCTATCGGAACATTCCACACTCTCTACGGTGCCAAGGCGCGTTTACGGGCTGCGCCTCACTTCGCCGTTCGGCAACACCAACATCTCGCAACAACCACAAACCTCAT
>JAQBVM010000186.1 GCA_027623095.1 Verrucomicrobiota bacterium | reverse complement strand
AAATGAACCGCCGAATCGGACACGTCATCCGTCTCATCACATGTCCTGCCTGACTTTAGAGCAGCCCTGATCCCGGCGGTTCAGCCTGAGGAAAAACTTGAACCCGATGCCGGGGCTCGACAAGCTTTCTGTAAAGACAGGATCAATGTCCCTGGCGATTCCCAATGAGAGCCCTGAACGTCGAACGTTTCAGCCATCACCCCGACACAAGCTTCTCCGGAGCTCCCTTTGGCCTTTTACCCAGATCCTTCTTCACGAGCCCAAACGCCTTCAAACCCGCCGCCGCCCTCTTCTTGGCTTGATCACTCGAATCACACGCCTTGCCGGCTCGCTCTTCAATCCTATCCAGCAAGCGCGTCCTTGAATTCCGGAGTACTAACTCCCGCCCCACCTGGGTTTTTGCTGCCACCTGGAATCTGCCATTGATCCATGCGGGATTTGCGAGAGACACGATCGAGTCTTCAAACACTCCGGACTGAAAAACCGTGCCGTTCTCGCCGACGGCAACGTCCGAATTCTGCCCGCAACCAACCTCATAGAATGTCGCGCCTGTCCGGTTTCCAGACGTTGCCACGAGTCCCCATCCTTTGAAACGAGAATCGGTACCCGGGCTCGGCCAGTAATCATCTCCAAATGTTGACAAAACCTAGCAATTAGTTAAACATGTGTATCTTAAGTAAGAAACTTAAGATACGGCTTTTATTCGAGACATGTTGACACCAGAAGGCGTGTCTCGCGGTAGTTTTGGACCATGATTTCGAAGACTGAAATTGACGATCTGAATGAGCAGTTCAGGAGAGCTCCGAGCGAAGATGTCCTTCGATGGGCTTGGAATCGCTTTGAAACACGGGCCGCGATCGGAACGAGTTTTCAAGGGGCCGGATTGGTAATGATTCACCTTTCGAAGATTCATGACTTGCCTTTTCCGGTGTTCACCTTGGACACGGGTCTTCTATTTCCAGAAACGTCGGAGTTGAAAAAGCGTCTCGAAGATTTCTTCGGTATGACGATCGAATCACAAGAGCCGGATATTTCGGTTGAGGCACAGGAGGAAACGCAAGGCCCGGAACTCTGGAAACGGGATCCGGATCTTTGTTGCACCATTCGAAAAGTGCTTCCGCTGCAAGACAAACTCAGCAACTTGGATTGCTGGATGACAGGTTTGCGGCGGCAGCAATCCGACACTCGGTCTGACGTGGACGTCGTGGAAGTCTATGTCTTCGATGAATCAACCGGACGGGAGATCGTCAAAGTGAACCCGATGGCATATTGGACCCGGGAAGCGATCTGGAAATACATCCACGATTATCAAATTCCCTACAATCCCCTTCACGATCAAGGATATCGGTCGATCGGCTGCTGGCCGTGCACCAAGAAAACGCTCGCAAATCAAATCGACGAACGGGCGGGCCGCTGGACCGGATTTCAAAAGGTAGAATGCGGCATTCACACGTTCATGTCGAAGAAAGTCGATTTCCAAATCTAGCCCTCCCTATGGATTATCTTTCGAAACTCGAAAACCAGAGCATTTACATTATGCGCGAGGCATTCAACAAGTTTGAGAACCTCGCCATGCTCTGGAGCATTGGAAAGGACTCCACGGTTCTCCTTTGGCTCGCGCGCAAAGCGTTTCTGGGCCATGTGCCGTTTCCGCTCGTCCACGTGGATACCACTTACAAGATTCAATCCATGATCGAGTATCGGGACCGGCTCGTCTCCGAGTGGAAGCTGGATCTCGTGGTCGGAAAAAACGAACCGGTTCTCCAAAGCGGGACCACCTATCCAAATGGGAAAGCAACCCGAGTCGAATGCTGCGGAACACTCAAGAAAGACGGGCTCAAAAAGGTTCTCGATGATCACCACTTCACGGGCGTCATTGTTGGCGTACGGCGCGACGAAGAACCCACGCGAGCCAAAGAACGGTACTTCAGCCCACGAGATCGGAACATGGAATGGAACGTTGCCGATCAGCCTCCCGAATTGTGGGACCAGTTTAAGACGGACTACGAAAAGGGAACGCATATCCGAATCCACCCGTTGCTCCACTGGACGGAGCTGAACGTGTGGGAATATATCGAACGGGAGAAGATTCCTGTGATCCCCCTGTATTTCGCCAATGAAAAGGGAGAACGGTACCGCAGCCTAGGGTGCGCACCCTGCACATTTCCCATCAAATCAAACGCCCGGAGCGTGCCTGAGATCATCGAGGAATTACGGCATACGAAAACCTCTGAACGGTCCGGACGCGCGCAAGACAAAGAGAGCGAAGACGCGTTCGAAAAGCTGCGCCGGGATGGGTATATGTAATACCGTTCCCTGACAGAATTCTCCGAGTTTCGAAGGTTTTTCTCATGAATACCCCTGCATCCACCGAACAACTCAAGATCGTCATCGTCGGCCATGTGGACCACGGCAAGTCCACATTCGTGGGACGTCTTTTTTACGACACCGGATCTTTGCCTGAAGGCAAGTACGAGCAGCTACAGAGCGTCGCGGAACGCCGCGGTGTGCCGTTCGAATGGGCCAACCTGATGGACGCGCTGCAATCCGAGCGCGACCAAAACATCACCATCGACACGGCGCAAATCTGGTTTCAGACCCCGAAACGGCAATACGTGATCATCGACGCCCCGGGACACAAAGAGTTCCTTAAGAATATGGTCACTGGCGCGGCTAGCGCCGAGGCGGCACTCCTGCTGATCGACGCGAACGAAGGCGTTCAAGAGCAGTCCCGACGGCACGGCTATCTGCTAAATCTGCTCGGCATCCGGCAGATCGCGGTCTTGGTAAACAAGATGGATTTGCAGGGTTATTCAGAGGAACGATTCAACTCGATCGAAACCGAATATCGAGAGTTCCTGCGAAGCCTTGAAATGGAAGCGAAATGTTTTATTCCGATCGCCGCCAAATTGGGGGACAACGTCGCCTCTCCCAGCCCCAACATGCCTTGGTGGAAGGGAAAGACGGTCCTGCAAACGCTTGATGATTTCCAAGTCACCGATCTTCCGGACAACCAGCCGCTGCGTTTTCCCATTCAAGACGTCTATCGTTTTGACAAACGGCGAATCCTCGCGGGGCGTGTCGAGGCGGGAACCATTCGAGTCGGTGACCGGTTGTTGTTCAGCCCAAGCAACAAGGTCAGCACGGTGGCCACAATCGAACGTTGGAACGCGCCCGACCGTGACACGGCGAGCGCGGGCGAATCGGTCGGAATAACTTTGACTGAGCAAATCTTTGTGGAACGCGGCGCCATCGCTGCCCTTGAGGCTGCGCCGCCCTATGCGTTAACGCGATTCAAGGCGCGTCTGTTCTGGCTGGGCCGCGCTCCCTTCTCGAAGGGTAAAAGTTACAAACTCAAACTCGCCACTCAAGAGGTTGAATGCAACATCGAGGAGATTGAACGATTAATCGACTCATCGACACTGGCAACGATTTCGCGAGATGACGGGAGCGTTTTTGTCGGGCGCAACGAGGTCGCGGAGTTAACCCTGCGGACAAAGCGCCCCGTGGCGTTTGACGTCCACTCGGAGATCGTGGCAACAGGCCGGTTTGTCATCGTGGACGGCTTTGAAGTGTCAGGCGGTGGGATTGTGGCACAGGATAATTATCCGCGCCGCACCGCCGACTCGACGCACAAGAGTGACAACATTTATTGGAGTCACGGAAAAGTAACACACGAACAACGAAACCTCCGGAATGGGCAATGCGGATGCGTTCTTTGGCTCACAGGGCTCTCCGGCGCGGGGAAATCGACCATCGCCACGGAGCTGGAACGTGAGCTGTTTAATCTCGGAAAACACGCTTACGTACTCGATGGAGACAACGTGCGGCATGGACTCTGCCGGGATTTGGGATTCTCGCCCGAAGACCGTCAGGAGAACATTCGGCGTGTCGGCGAGGTTGCGAAACTTTTTGCGGATGCGGGCCAAATCGTAATCACGGCGTTCATCTCGCCCTACCGCGCGGATCGAGATCTCATTCGAAAATTGGTACCCGAGGGCCAGTTCATTGAGGTGTATGTCAATGCCCCGATCGAAGTTTGCGAACAGCGCGACCCGAAGGGCCTGTATCAGAAAGCGCGCGCCAATGAGATCAAGGAATTCACAGGAGTCTCCGCGCCGTATGAGGCGCCGCACAACGCCGAAATCGCACTGCGGACGGATCAACTCACAGTGCCAGAATCAGTCGCAAAGATCATCGATCACCTCCGGTTCCGGGACGGGGACACCGTGGTTTCCATTTAAAGTTTACATGGCACTACCGAACCTTTGAAAACCGGAGTTGGCCCCGATATTTTCGTCCTGAATCTCAGCTTCCGTAGTCAAACGGATCGCTGAACTTCTCGTCGGTTGTGACCCTGATGTCGATTAGAGTTTCCGCGCTGAACTTGTCCTGCTGAAGACGGCGAGGAACCGAAGAGGCCCTAACGGTTTCCGATTGTGGCGCGGATTCTTTCTTCCAGCCATCGGAACAAATTGGGCTCACTGTGCGGAATGCGCGCCCGATCAATTTTGTATCTGAGTCTGTTACTGGGCAATCCGTTAGCTACCGAGACTAAATGCGGAACGAGGCGCGACAATTTGCGGGATAAGGAAATCTTTTCGCTCCATTGCTTCCCGGTAGGCGCGCGGTCTCCAATATATTGGCCCCAACCGATAGAGCCGCAGATTCCGCAGTCTCCGAACGACGCACTCAACAGGATTTTCTCAATGAGAACTCGGGTTGGCCCCTCAAACTCGTGAATGACATCGTGAATGCATACGACTGCCCCGGGTTTCAAATACTCCTGGAATCCCTCAAAATCCACCATGGCGCCCTTATAACTGTGATCGCCGTCAATCCACAAAATCCTCAGAGGCAGGTTCCAGGATTTCGCCAGTTCGGACGACTTCACTTGATGGAACTCGACGATACCCGCCACATCGTGTTGGCGAATATGGCGGTGAAATAGGTCGGGCAATTTTTCGTCACTAGTGAATTTGGGAACGGTATCCGAGGGCAAAAGCGGGTCGCATGCATGAATCCTGGCGCGCATCGCTCGAATCGCTGATTTTGCCAGTATCGTCGTTGATCGCCCCATGAAACTCCCAATTTCCAGAATCTCACCTTCGCCCGTGAGGAATGGGAGTGTTGCCAGGAACCGTATTTCGCGAACAGTGAGATGGCCCTCTATGCCGGAAGCCATCGTCACCATTTCATTCAAATGCTGATTGAATTGCTCGTTATCCATGAAAAACAATGGTCCATGCGCGTGAGTGGGAGGTTCGACAGCGATGTTTGTATCGCACCCCTCAAACCGAGGGCGCCCACTCCGAAACAGCCAACCGTTGCAGCTCCTTGTTAAGCTCGTCCCAGTTTTACTTCAATCGTAATTATCGTTGCTCTGACCTAAAAACGCTCGCGCCTCCAATTATTCACAAACATACTGCTCCCCGGTTCGCATGATTGAGTTTCTCAAAAGAATTTGGGTTCATGTTTCGCCCTATCGGTTCCGGCTGATGCTTGGGCTGGTCTCAGGCATTGTGTTCGCACTCGCCAATGGCGCTTTGGCCATTGGCATTCGCCTGGTGGCGGCGCTGGTCTTTCCGGGTCAAGATGACCTTTCGTTCGCGGCTCTATTGGAGGAAATGCCCGAGATGCTCCACCCGATGCTCAGCGCCCTTGGATCGCATCTGCCGCCCCTGACCGGTTCGATTTCAAAACTGGGCTATGTGGCGGTAATTTCAATTCTGCCCGTGATTATGCTGGTTCGGGCTGGCTTCGGGTATTTCAACGTCTATCTGACCAACTGGGCGGCGGTGCGGGCGGTGGCGGACCTAAGAACACGGCTGTTTAATCATCTGCAGCAGATGCCGCTGAGTTTTTACAGCCAGGCGAAGACCGGTGATCTCATATCGAGGATCACCAACGACACGCTCGTTCTCCACACCATCATTGCCAATTCCCTCGTGTCGATCGTCAAAGATCCGGTGACGATCGTCGCATTGCTCGCTTTGTTATTGTCCGAGCAACCCCGGCTGACGCTTATTTCCGCTTTCGTATTCCCGGTATGTCTGGTGCCGATTATCGTGTATGGACGCAAGGTGCGGCGGTCCGCGAAGGCGATGCAAACGCACACGTCGGAGATGACAACGCTCATGCACGAGGCGTTCACGAGCAGCCGCGTCATCAAGGCATACAACCTGGAAAGCACGGTGATGCGTGAGTTTCGGGAAACCAGCGACAAGTTTGTGAATCAGATGATGCGGACGGTCCGCTCGTACGAGTTGCCCAGCCAGATGACCGAATTTGTGGGAGCGTTGGGCGTTTCGCTGGTGTTTCTGTACGTCGTTTTTGTTCCCGAGCAACAGATGTCCAACGCGGCATTCCTGCAGTTCGTGATGAGTGTGTATCTGATGTATCAACCGCTCAAATCGCTGAGCCGGCTGAATAACCAATTGGAGCAGGGCCGGGCGGCGAGCCAGCGGGTATTCGAGCTGCTGGCGATGGAGAGCACGATGCCCGAGCCGGCTTTGCCGAAACCGCTGACATCGGCAAACGCGGAAGTTGCGTTCGAAAACATCAGTTTCCGGTACGGCGAAAAACCAGTCCTAACCGACGTGAATTTCCGTGTGGCAGCGGGTCAAATGGTGGCTTTGGTAGGCAGCAGCGGTTCGGGGAAAACCACACTTACAAGTCTGCTCCTGAGATTCTATGATCCGCAAAATGGGTGCGTGCGGATTGGCGGCACCGATATCCGGGACGTGGCCACACGGGATCTCCGCAATCAGATCGCGCTAGTGACTCAGGAGACGATCTTGTTCAACGAAACGATTCGTCACAATATTCGACTGGGCCGCCCGGAAGCAGCCGACGCCGAGGTCCAGGAGGCCGCCCGGCATGCGTACGCGACAGCGTTTATCATGGCGACGCCGGATGGTTTTGACACCGTTGTCGGGGAAAAAGGAATCAACCTCTCCGGCGGGCAGCGCCAACGAATCGCCATCGCCAGGGCGATCCTGAAGAACGCGCCCATTTTGGTTTTGGATGAGGCCACGAGCGCGCTGGATACGGAGTCGGAAAGAGCAGTGCAAGCAGCGCTCGAAGAGTTGATGACGGGACGCACCACGATTTGCATCGCTCACCGCCTGTCAACCATCCAGCGAGCCGATCTGATCGTCGTGATGGATCAGGGGCGCGTGGTTGAATCCGGAAAACATGAGGAACTGCTCAAGCGAGGCGGAACTTACAAGAAACTCTACGAGCTGCAGTTTCAGACGAACTCCTAACCGGATCTTGCCGCCGGGTGTCCCTGGAAATCCAAGAACAAGTTGTACGAGGCGATGGTCACCGGAAAAAGATTCGAGAGAATTCCCACCGAGTCGTTCTTTCCAAATATGAAGTAGAGCAAGAGCAAAAGACTTCCCGAGATGCTCATGTACCAAAAAACTCGCGGAACCGTCGGGCGTCCGGCTTTCCGTGACGCGGCGACCTGGACCACCCAACGTCCGGCAAAGAGGAGCACCCCCGCGTATCCGACAAGTTTCCAGGGAGTGACGACCACACCGATCGCTTCAAAAATAACTTCGTTCATCTTGCTCAATGACCGGGCGCGGAAGTCTCCCGTGCTTCGGTGCGCCGCGCGCCGGGGTATCCGCGCTCATTCACGCCGCACGCAATTAGTTTACAGCCCTGGCAATTCCGCGCCGGATTCCTGATGATTGCCTTCCGGTTTCCTTTCAGGCTAGCTAAAAGGGACATATGATCCTGAGCGTTCCCTATCTCGACCTTGCGGCGCAGATGCGCCCGATCCGACCGGAGATTGATGCGGCGATTGCCCGTGTGTTGGATTCTTGTTCATTTTGCCTGGGGCCGGATGTGGATGCATTCGAGAGAGAATTCGCTGCGTTCTCCGGTGCCCCCCACGCCGTCGCTTTCAACAGTGGCACTTCGGCATTGCACGTGGCGATGCGTCTGCTGGACATCGGCGCCGGTGATGAAGTGATCACCACGCCGTTCACATTCGTCGCCACAACCTGGGCCATCTCCTATGTCGGGGCGACACCGCGATTCGTTGATATTGAAGAGGCAACATTCAATCTCGATCCGGCGAAGGCAGAGGCTGCGATTAGTTCCCGGACAAAGGCGATATTGCCAGTTCACCTTTACGGACATCCTGCGAATCTGGAACCGTTGCTCGCGGTTTGCGGAGCGGCGAACCTGCCTTTGATCGAGGATGCCGCTCAAGCGCACTCGGCATTCTATAAAAACAAGTGTGTCGGGAATTTCGGAGTTCTGGGAGTCTTCAGTTTTTATCCCGGAAAGAATCTGGGCGCTTACGGAGAGAGTGGAGCTCTGGTCACGAGTGATCCGAATCTGGCCGAGCGGGCGCGGTCGCTGCGCAACCACGGATCGACCGTGCGCTATTACCACGACGAGATCGGGTATAACTATAGAATGGAAGGAATCCAGGGCGCCGTGCTGAGAGTCAAGTTGAAGCATCTGACGGCTTGGACCGAAGCGCGCCGCAGAATTGCCCATCGGTATCACGCACTGCTGGCGGACACACCGCTTCAACTGCCGCGAGAAGCGCCCCACGCGCGGAGTGCGTATCACTTGTACGTGGTTCGTCATCCGCGGCGTGATGCGCTGATGAAATTCCTCGAAGCGCGGCAAATCGGCTGCGCTCTTCATTATCCGGTGCCGGTGCATTTGCAGAAATGCTACGCGGCACTCGCATATAAAGCGGGGGACTTTCCGATAGCCGAGAAGGCTGCTTCCGAATGCCTGAGTCTGCCCATCTATCCGGAACTGACCGACGAACAGATCGAGGCCGTGGCCGCAGCCATTCGGCAGTTCTTCGGCGCGTGATGAGCATCGCTTGATCGTGACCGGCTCTCGGAGAACGCGGCGCTGGCCAAGCGCCTCAGGACCGCGATGCTCTCCGAGCCGCGCTGGATGCAGCAGCGATTCCCCATTGGTTCGATGCTGCCCTCCCGATGGAAACTGCGGACGGCCGAACCGAACCCGTCGAACTGGGACTAATCCCGGCCTGCATCCCTCTTGACGCTTGCGGCTTTCCCCACATTCTCGAGACTTCCGCGAGCAATTGCATCGTTCGGATCAATTCGAAGCGCCTCCCTAAACGCCCGCTCCGCGTCATCGAGAAAACCCCGCTCCAAAAACATCAATCCGAGATTTCCGTAGGCTCGCGAATTATTGGGATTCAAGCGAATTGCAGACTCAAACTGTGCCTTCGCATCACTGAATCTCTTCTGCCCCCGGAAAAGAACCCCAAGGAAATAATGCGGCTCGTCTTTTGTCCCATCGATTTTAATCGACCGGCGGAAATGTTCTTCGGCTTCCGTTTCTTTGCCCAGCACCGAGTATCCTTTTCCAATCTCGCTATGCGCTTTTGCATCGCCCGCGTCCAAGCGAAGCAAATAGGAATTGTAGGCCACGATATCCTTGGCAACCTTGTACTGGTAATCCGACGCGAACGTTGTGAGAGCTGCTTGATCTTTCAACTCGATCTGGAACCAAAGCTCAGCCATCTCGTCTGATGACCGAAGGCCGTACCGCACCGGCAGAGGCGGGTGATTCGGATTTCGAACATTCTTGTCCGAGTTATCATAGACAATTTTCATGCTCAAGGTCGTTCCTCCAGGCAAGAAAAATGGCTCGGCCAACTGGTAGTCTCCCTGCCAGTTAAAATCCCAATTGTCGATCCGGAGCAGCCATTTCTCCGATCCGTCCGGGAGTCGCGCCAAACCGTGTATTTCCCTTCCCAAATAGTGGGCGTGGGGCAGGACGCTCAGCACGCGCATATCCACGGGAATGACGTAGCTGTCTTCAATTGCAAACGCTTTCTCGCCCGCGGGAATATCGATGTCAAAAGAAGTCAATCGAATCTTTGACAGATTGCGTGACGGAGCGTCATCTGTAAAATACAGCCCAATTGAAGCTTGAATCGATTCCGGTTTTCCGGTCGGACGCATGTGCATCTGCAGAACGATGTCGCTTCCTTTTTCAAGAACCCATGCCAGCCCCTTTCGCGCGCGGCGCGGCACTTTGCCGGGTTGCCATCCTAAGAAATGCCCTTCGGGACTCTGCGCGCTAATCGGCGCGTGAATGCCGTCAAACCCGGGATTCGGATCCGCTTCGTCGGCGATCTGAGAAGCCGGTGTTCGATCGATCCGGATAAACGCATGATGCACAATTCTTGCATTGTCCGGCCGGAACTCAACCGCGTTCACATACCGCGCTCCCTCGACCGCAACGGGAATGACAAAATTCCGGTAAACATCATCGCCATCCGGATTCAATGTGAACACTTCCGGCATTCGCACGATCCGATCGGGTGTTCCCAAAAACCATTGGTCGTTCCATTGGGGCGGAGGCGGCATATCCACCGCCAATCCTTCGGGCGCGCCTTCTTCCGCCCACTGTCAAATGAGAGTGATTTGATCGAGTGTCAGAACGCGCGCATCGGAGAATCTCCCGTATCCGGGCAAGGGAAGCCAGGGTGGCATGTACCGGTCGCCGGTAACTTCAACCACCTGTCTTAGATGCTTCCGGACATCTTCGTATCCAAGTAATGAGAAAGGTGCCGACTGGCCTGGACGATGGCACTCGGAACAATGGCGGAAGATTATCGGAGCGATGTGCTTGCCGAATGTCACGGTCCCCGGAGGCCGCGATTGCGCGGGCTGGCGCTGCCGTTCCGTCCGGTTCCTACCCAGCCAAACAACACAGCCCAATCCGATGAGAGTTGCCGCGACAAATAACCACACCGTCGGAGCGCCGCTCCGGTTCATTTTGCGAGTCATTCGCCGGATTGAACAAGGCTGAGAGCGACGGCTAAACCGTCATGATTTCCTTCTCTTTATGCGACAAATGCCCGTCAATCTTCGCAACGTATTGATCGGTGAGCTTCTGAACCTCTTTTTCGGCTTTCTCCAACTCCTCTTCAGAAACTCCACCCTTCTTTGACTCCTTCTTCAGGTGCTCAATTGCGTCCCGGCGCACATGCCGAATTGCCACTTTCCCGTCCTCCGCCATCTTTCGGACGATCTTGGTAAATTCAATGCGGCGCTCCTGGCTGAGATCCGGGAGAATAATCCGAATAAACTTTCGATCGATCGACGGGTTGATTCCCAGATTGCTCTTTTGGATCGCTTTTTCGATCGGATGCAGCGTCGCCGTGTCCCACGGTTGAATCAGAATCGTTCGAGACTCCGGAATCGTGATCCCAGCCAGCTCTCGAATTCGCATCATCGATCCATAAACGTCCACTTGAAGATTCTCCACTAGCGCCGCGGATGCCTTCCCTGTGCGGACACCCGCAAACTCATGCTGAACCACCTCGTCGGTCTTGATCATCTTCTCTTCGGCTTCCAATAGAATGTCATCGAGTGCCATAGAACTCGGAGATTAGCAGAGTTTCCTGCCCTTGTATAGTGGGACGAACGGACGAACGACACCAAGGGCCCATCTGAATGAGGACACGCCCGGACGGCTACTTCATTTTCATCGGATTGAGGAAATGAGCACGAAGGCAGGTGATTCATGGAGAGCTGTAAGGACCAAGGTGCAACGAGTCGGAATTCGTGTTGTCCTGCTTCCGTGAAACAAGAGAGGGCCGAGATGTTCCATATGAACCATTGCAAACATGAAAAGCATCCGCTGCTGAAGAATTTGGCGAGACTTCGATGAACGCGGCAGCGTCTTGGACTGCGGCGACGAGCGGAGCGATTCACGGCTTTCGCGTCGGCGAGTCCGAGGGCTCGGAACTTCCGAACAGCTTGGTTCCAGGTCAAAAGCGGCAACTGCGCAGGCTCCGTTGCCGCACTCTCCAAGACCTGGCGGAAGATTTGTCCATACCCTGAGTTTCTTTGCGACCGGACGGAGAATTGATCGCCCACACCCTTTGCAGATGGCACGGATACGAATAGGCGGTTTCTTGAATGTCTCCGCGAGACTCGTAACATTGCACCAAGAAGTCTCTGTTTTTTTGCGAAGATTTTTCAGACTCCCTTTGGTCGAGGTTATGCCTCCCCCAGGGAAAACGTGTTCCACCCGGCAGAGTCTTTTCCTGAAATGCGGAGTGGCTGCGCCGGAAGCTTGTATGCGTAATGCTGTTTGTTTCTTTGACAACCGCGAAATACGCGGAAGGATTCTCTTTGCTAATTTCTCTCGGGTTATCAATGGCGGCGAACTTTGAAGCGGTCTTGAAGGGGATCCCGGTCAGTGTAGAGTCACGTCGCTAAATCCGAGGTTCCGAGCCAATCAAGATACGGGAGGAAGCCGGGACTCGTCCTCCGCCCCCCTCTTACGCGTATTTCGCGTATTTCGCGGTTCTCCCTCCATCAAAGGACTTCTTCAGGATTTTGATTGTGGCTTTGCCACGCTGGGGGGCCGTGATCAACCTTGCCGCGAGAAATCCCATCGAGAAGGCGCAATTGAAACACCGAGACATCCAAGCGATCCGGCATTTCCAGAGGTCCGATTTGCAGTGAACGATCAGTCAAGACCGCACGCCCGCTTCGAACGGCGCAATACGTCCTGGGCGACCGCGCTCGCTTTTTCAGCGCCATTTACCAATACTTGATGAACGAAATCCAGATTTGAAACCAGCTCTTCGCGCCGCTTCCGCGCACTCGAAAAAGACTCCCAGCAGTTCTCGAAAAGAGCCTTCTTCAGATCACCGTATCCCAATCCACCAGCTTGCAATCTGTTCTCAAAATCATTTGCAACAGACACCGGCGCAACAAGCTTCAACAACTGAATCGCAGTATTCTGATTAGCATCGGGCTTGGGTTCCGCCGGTGAACGGCTATCCATCACGATGCCCATGATCTTCTTCCGAATCGCTTTCTCATCCCCAAAGATCTCGATCGTGTTGCCGTAACTTTTGCTCATTTTCTGGCCGTCTGTTCCGGGAACCACCGCAACCTCATCGCGAATTAACGGCTCCGGAATCACAAATGTTTGGCCATACATCTCATTGAACTTTACCGCGATGTCACGAGTCACCTCCACGTGTTGCTTTTGATCCCGCCCGACAGGAACAACATTGGAATCATACAACAAAATGTCCGCGGCCATCAGAACGGGGTAGGCAAAGAGCCCATGATTGGGGCTAATCCCCTTGGCGGTCTTGTCCTTGTAACTGTGACACCGTTCCAGCAGACCCATTGGTGTGAGGGTGCTCAGAATCCAAGTCAGTTCCGTTACCTCGGGAACTTCCGACTGCCGAAAGAAGACCGTCTTTTGGGAATCCAGTCCGCAAGCCAAGAAATCCAAAGCGACCTCCATCGTGTTGTTCCGCCGCTGGTCGGCGTCGAACAAAGACGTCATCGAATGATAATTGGCGATGAAATAGAACGATTCATACTTTTCCCCCAATTCAATCGCCGGCTTCATCATCCCGAAATAATTGCCCAGATGAAGAGCCCCCGAAGGCTGTATCCCTGATAAAACTCTCATCATCGACTGAAATCCTAAGTCAGTCCGAAGAATTACTGCGGATTCGCCGGTGCCGCTGGCGCGATCTCCTCGACCTGAGCGTTGAGTTCGAGAAAGTCGAGCACTTTGTTGTTGAGCAGTTCAACGTGAATCTCCGAAATACCGCCCTGTTCCTTTAGCTGTTTGATGAGCTTTTCCGGTTTAATCTTGTTTTGATGCGCGATGTACAGAATCCGCTGCATGATTTCGTCATGCTCAATTCGAATGCCCTCTTTTTCGGCTATTCGGTTCATCAAAAAAGAAACCTTCACCCGATCCTTCGCGCTGCTGCTTGCCAGGTTAAAGATCTCGTCCTTCTGCTTGTCGATAACTTCCTTCGAAACGCTCCGATCGAGATTCTCCTTGACGATTTCCCTAACGACATTGTTCGTTTCAGACTGCACAAGCGATTCCGGAAGATCAAACCGGACGCGGCTCAGCAAGCCGCGGATGATCTGGTTGCGCGAGCTCCTTCGCTGCTTCAAATTGAGTTCGTTCTGAAGATCCTTGCGCACACCTTCGCGGAGACGGTCCAAGTCTTCCGCATCGTAAGATTTCGCAAATTCATCATTGAGCTCGGGGAACATTCGTTCCTTCACTTGAACAACATCGACTTCATAAACTCCCTTTAGGCCCGAAAGCTGCGGCGCCACAAAATCACTTGGAAAATCAACCGTGACCGTGCGATGTTCACCCGCTTTAGCGCCGACCAATTGCTCTGTAAACCCCGGCACAAACGAGTCCGCTTGAATGTGCATCCAAAAGTTTTTCTGTTCAGTCAACCCCCGCGCCGTTGGAGAGAACTCTGTAAATGGCTTTCCGTCGGACGTTCCTGCGTAATTCACCACGACATAATCGCCGGCCTGAGCAATCCGATCCACGTCGATATATGTGGATCTCTGTTCCTGAAGAACTTTCAGAGCGCCCTCGATATCGGCTTCTGTCACCGAAGAAGACTCCCGTTGAATCGGCAGCTTCTTGTACTCGGGAAGTTCAAACTCAGGCGCTGTCTCAACGGTCGCCGCAAACTGAAGGACTTGACCACGGCCAAATTGAATTTCCTCAATATCCGGATAACCAACCACATTGATCTTGTGCTCGTTCATGGCGCGCTTGTAGTGTTCGCCAATCAGCCGCCGCTTGACCTCTTTTTCGATCTCATCGGCATATGTTTTCACGACCATTTCGCGAGGCGCCTTCCCAGGTCGAAATCCCGGCAAACGGACCTCACGCTGGAACTGGGCCGTCATCTTTTCGTACGCGCCGTCCACTTCCCGCGCCTCCACTTCAATGCGCACCAGCTTCCGGCACGGCGCGAGATTCTCAACAGTTACATTCACAAAAAACCTTTCACCAAAGATACAAAAGCTCTGCGTCCGAAATTGACGGAGCCGCAGAGCATCGCCGAAACGTTAGTAACCAGCCAACACCACGTCAAGCTTCCACTGCTGAAGCACCTTGGAACGGAACGTCAACTGCGGAGATCGGCGGCGGCAAACAATTTCGCCTTGAGTTCCGGCGCGTCACTCAAAAGGCGGTTTAACTGAGGCCGCTGCAGGCTTAACTTAACTTCCTCCTGCCTAAAGCAAAAAGCCCAGCAAAAGTGAGGTTTGCTCAAATTTG
>JAQBVM010000185.1 GCA_027623095.1 Verrucomicrobiota bacterium | reverse complement strand
AGAGGGAATTTCTTTCGCTGCAGCAGGCAAATTCGGAGGATTGAATTCAGCTTCCCGTCGTGGGAATCCGTTCTCCCTCTCCCGTGGGAGAGGGTTGGGGTGAGGGGAAACGCATCCGTCGAAGGCCAAAAGCAAGAGTTCTTGGAATCGTCGCAAGAAAATGGCGTTTACTGAGAAGACCGCAAGATTGACGACGCGGAGTACGTTTGTAGTCCCGCCTTTAGGCGGCCCGCACCGGCTTAGCCGGGACTACGAACGCCGGACTTTCGTCCATTCCACGGTCTCCTCAATAAGCTCCGTGCATCTGTCAATCTTCAGAACAATTATAGGACCGCGAGCTGTCCCAGCCGGCAGCACTCGGAAAGAATTCCTCGCATCGGAAACAAGCGGATGCATCCATTTGATCGGGATCGCTGCGGCTTGGGATTAGCCGCGGTCCGAAAGCACGATGCGCCTCCACCAACAACTCGGAGTTGCACCGGTTAAAGCTGCAAGGGAGCGCCGAGGTCACATAGTGGGAACGAGTTTGTCCTTCTGAGAGGGATCCTCATTTCTCTGGAACCTCGATCGCATCTCCGTCGCGCAGCCAAAGATCGGTCTTTGGATCGACGGTTTCGAGATTCAGAACCATTTCCATTCGCTCCTTCGTGATTGGATCGGTGCGCGTGACTTTGACCCGGCTGAGGTCCGAAGAAGACAGGAGGAGATTCGATTGGAGCAAAACCTCTTTGAGTCGAAAGCTTTCGATCGTCTTCGGCTCGGTTTGCCAGCCCGCCTCGGCATTCGGATTTTGGCGGCCCGAAATCGACCGGGAAGCGGGCAAACTGGCTCTGGATTCGGTTCCGTTTTGTGGATTCGTCAATCTTCTTAGCTCCGACAACAAGACTTGTTCTTCGGAGGAAAGATCGAGTCCGGAGTCGTATCCGGAGGGATAGGGTGGCGGTTTCGCGAACAAGTTAAGCGAAAGCATGGTCCATTGGCCTTTCACGGAGATTTGAACACTTCGCGACAGGCATTTCTGAAGGGCACTCAAGGTGTCTGGACCCAATCCGTTCCAAGGCTCGTCGAGTTTGTGTTCCTTTTCTGGAACTTCGACGATGTCACCCCATTCAAGGGGGACATCGCCCGAGCAATCGGCCTGTTGGATGGCTGTTTCAAGATTAACCCGTATTTCGGTTTCTTTTCCCGAAGTGAATCGCTTGATCACGACATTCGCGAAGTCAGGGAACTGCAGGGGTTCAAGGGCGCGTAATCCTGCCTTTCCACCACCCGGAGTCTGGGCGGCTTGAAACCAGTCGAAGTAGCTTCCAATCAACTCGATCAATGAATAGAAATTTACATCATTGGTTCCTTTGTAAAACACGGGAAAGTAATTGTCCCCCCGGCCGATTCTAATCTGGTTGGTCCGCTGCGGATCATCCACCGCTCCCGCTTGGCGCAAGAGATCCGCCAAGTCGGACGGAGGCGCGGCGGGCGTTGGGCTTGCCGGACCGGGAATCGAACTTCTCACGACTCGCGACGGAACGGAGGTTACTCCGGCGGACGAGGATGGGGATTCAGGCTTGGTATAGTCCAGAGCCGTTTTGCCGTTGCCATCCACGGCGAAGACATCCGCCCCGTGCGCGAGAAGCGCCTCTGCCAATACCTTGTCCCGCATTAGAATGGCCAGGTGAAGCAGTGTCCGGCCATCCGGCAAAGTCGCGTTCGAGTCAGCGCCGGCTGTCAGGAGTGTCCTGACGATTTCCAGGTTTTGTTTTGAAACCGCTTCGAGCAAGGGCGTCATCTGGTTTTGATCTCTCGTCTCCAGATTGGGTTTGAATTCGAGGATGAGTTGGACCAGTTCTTCCGATCCCTTCTCGACCGCTATTTGAAGCGGAGACTTCTGGTTATTCCTGGATATGGCGTTCACTTCGGCGCCGCTCTCAAGAAGCAGCCGAACAACCTCCGGGCTTCCATACTGTGTCGCAACATGCAGGGGCGTTTCGTGGTCAAAGCCTCGGGAATTGATTTTCGCTCCGCCATTGATGAGAACTTTGACGGTATCCGTTCTTCCGCCAACCACAGCCAGGTGTAATGGGGAGAAACCACGGCACGCGAGCACAGCCTTTGGTCGGGGTTCATTCGGGTCTGGTTGCGGTGCATATTGGACGAGATCGCGATCCGAGGAAATTGAAAACTGGATGTTCGCGTTGATCTCTGCTTCGACGTTCGCACTGTTTTTCAGCAAGATTTCGCAAATCTGGTCTTGGCCGCGGAACGCCGCAACATGCAGAGGCGTCACTCCGCCCCCTTGATCGAGGTTGACATCCGCTCCGTGGCCAAGAAGCAGATCCACAATCGATCGATCACCCCTCCTGGCTGCGATTCCGAGCGGAGCGGTGCCATAGAGATTTCTGAAATTGTCGATTGCCCAATCGCCATATTTCGTATTGAGGTCAGCGTGGGCGGCGATCAGAATCTCAACTACAGTCCGATAGCCGTTTGAGACTGCGGTTAAGAGGGGCGTCGATCCGTTTTTATCTTGCGCGTTGATTTCTGCTCCGTGGGTCAGCAGCAGTTCCACCATTGATTTGTTTCCGGCTTCAGCCGCCCAGTGAAGGGGTGTTTTGTCGAGATAGCCCTTTCCATTCACATCGGCGCCGGCTTCGAGAAGGAATTCCGCAACCTTGAGCTGTCCTTGTACCGCGGCGTTTTGAAGCGGAGTTTGATTGTTCGGCTTCGCGTTCGCCTTCAGCGTATTGATCAAGTCCGGGCTATGCGTAATCAATTCCTTGAGCCGGGCGATTTCGGTGGCTTCTTCGTCGGGAAACGGGAGGTCGAGCAACTCCGGTTTATCTGCGGCCTTGGTTTCGTCTTGAACTCCGAGGCCTGCAAGGTTTTGGCGGCTTAGATTTCCCAGAAGGTCCTGGTCAGGGAACTCGCGCACGATTCGTTGGTATTGCGCGACGGCGTCGTTGGTCCTCCCCAGTTTTCGATAACATTCCCCCAGCCGGAAGACGGTCGCCGCGGCCATCTTCCGCTGCGCGTCGATTTGTTTCAGCACGGATTCGTAAGCTTCGATCGCCGCTTTGAGGTTTTGATTGGCTTCCTCTTCGAACAAGCCCCTCCGAAATGCGTCGGAGAGCGGATCGGCACAGAACCCGGTTGCCGTGCTGAAGGCCAAAAAGCAAAACGCGAAGGCGCTGGAAATTGTTTTCATAATCGTTCGAAGAGAACTTCGGCTCTGGCCGAGTTGTCTGCCTGTGTTGTTCGTTTTTGTTGGATTGATCATGCCCCGATCGTGCCCGCTGCCGCAACTTCAGTTGTCATGCTTTTGTAAGATCGAGCGACTTCGATCTAATCGATCTCTCCACGAACGGGATCCTGCTGCGGGTCACAGACCCGCGCTGGAGTTTGGACATTTTCTGGCAGCGGTTGCTCCAACCGAGTAAGGTTTCCGACTGCAAGCTCCCGGATGGGAGCCTCGATAATAGCCCACCCTTTCAAGGGTGGGATTACGTGGAGAAAAGCCCAAGTCCCGAAGGGACGATTGAATCACTCCCATATACACAGTGCGAATAGGAGCTGACGTAGTACATTGGGGGATTCAGCCGTCCCTGCGGGACTTGCGCAATCGCCAATTCGAACCCGGCAGTGAACTGCCGGGCTATTCTCATGTCTCCCTCCGGGAGACGGAGACCGCAAAAACGTCCAAACTCCAGAGCGGGTCACAGACTCGCGGTCCGGACCTCGCCTCTGCGAGGCGCAGCGATTCAAGGGAGTCATGGCGCGAGAATCTTCGGAGGAATCTCTCCATGGACCGGAAGAAAGCGCGAACCGTCTTCGCCGAGCGGCGCAAACCGTCTCCTCACAGTTCGTTGGCGCTCTCCGGGACGGACTCGTTCGACTGGTATCAGCCGGGTCGGGCGCGTTGTTTGTTCGGGGTCTCATTCTAAAACTGCAGCCGGTATCCAACGCCGTGAACCGTAATGATCCAGAGCGGGAGTTCCAGTTCCGGTTCAATCTTTGCCCGGAGGCTCGCGATATGGTTATCGACCGTGCGCGTGGTTGGAAACGCGGTGTAACCCCAAACGACATCCAGGAATCGTTCCCTCGAGATCACCTCGCCGGGGCACTCAGCCATGAGTTTTAACATCGCGAATTCCTTTGCGGTCAGATGGAGAGGCTTTTTCCCGCGCCTGGCAGTCTGGGCGACAAGATCAATCTCGATTCCGCCAAGCGCCAGCTTTCGTGCGATGCCGGATTGTTTTCGGGCGCGGCGGAGCAATGCGCGCACCCGGGCGAGAAGTTCCCGCGTGCTGAAGGGTTTGACCAAATAATCATCCGCACCCGCGTCAAGTCCGGTCACGCGATCTTCGATTTGTCCTTTGGCCGTTAGCATCAGGATCGGCACGGTTTGGGCCAATCGGCGAAGTTCGGCGCAGAGTTCGAATCCATCCAAACGGGGGAGCATAATGTCGAGGAGTATCAGGTCCGGCATTTCCGCAATCGCGCGGTTGAGTCCGTCCTCGCCGTTATCGGCTTTCAGCACGCGGTACCCTTCGGCCTCCAGACAATCACTCAGAGCGGTGCGCATGGGCAGTTCGTCTTCGATGATGAGGACTCGCGGGAACGGTTTGTCCGCCGGGTGAGCTGCGCTCGGGGCGGTCTTAATGTGCAAGTTCATTTCTTTGAATTGATTCACGGATACATAACACTGCCGACAATTGAACGCGAATTGGGATCATGATCCGATGATGGTGGGGCGACACTTCCGCCCACGCGGCGCGCCATAGCGCCGCTCCGGCGCGACGGAGTGTGAAGCCCTGATTTAGCCTTGAAGGGATTATACTGAAGATGAAGGCGCAATGGAAACAACGGGGAACCCGGAAACCCCATGTTTGCAGAAGCCCATTTTATGGATGCCTGACAATCCAAGGAGAAGTCAGGGCTCCACAGAGTGTCGCCCCACCGATGTTTTGAATGGTTCATGGAGAGGGTTTAAGCCTTCATTCAATTGTTTGTTTGATCCGAAGGGAGCTCGATCGTGAAGCGGCTTCCTTTCCCGGGTTCGCTTTGCACGGTAACTCGCCCGCCATGGGCTTCGACAATGTGCCGCACAATGCTCAATCCGATTCCGATTCCTTGGGTTTCGCGCCGCAACTCCGAACCTCTTCGATAGAATCGCTCAAATATCCGAGATTGTTCGTCGAGAGGGATTCCTTCGCCCTCATCCTGAACCCAGATTTGGATTTTCGGACCGGTGTTGGAGGGAAAGATCGGATCCGTTACGTTCGCCGGTGGTGTGTCGTTCTCTGTCAGTTTTCGCCGAACTTCGGACGTGCTGATCCCCATCCAAACCGTCGATTTCGCGGGCGAGTGTTTGATGGCATTGTCGATCAGATTCACAAGCGCTTGCCGTATAGCGCGACCGTCAAGCAGCAGTGCGCCATTGTCCGAGTGCCGCGCGAACTCGGCGATGGAGAGATCAATCCGGATATTTCGTTCCGCGGCGAGGGGTTCCATTCCGGCAGCCGTCTCGCGAACCAAGGCCGCCAAATCCGTCGGTTCGAACTCATACTCCTTGCGCCCCTGATCGATGCGCGAAAAATCCAAAACGTTTTCAACAAGCGATCCGAGCCGGCGGCATTCCCGCACCAGGAACGCGAAATATTGGCGGCGCTTTTCTTCGCCATGAATCCGTCCGGATTCAAGTCCTTCCGCCATGAGCCGCATGGAGGCTATCGGCGCCCGCAGTTCGTGGGATACACTCGATACGAAATTGGATTTCATTTCGTTCAACCGTTGCTGCTGGCGGAAGGCTCGCCTGGCAAGCAGCAGTCCAAACAGGGCGGCCAAAGCGGCGCCGGCAATTGTTCCGCCAAGAAGAAGGGAGCGGCGGCGCGCCTGTGCGTAGAGAAGTTGCGGGTCGATCAGACGAATCTGCGCAACGAATCGCGGACGGCTCGGAAGCCCTTCGAATGGGTCGAATTCTTCCGGTTGATTTGCTGATGGGAGCCGGATAGGCCGTTGCAATGGTTGGGTCAAGAATCCTTCCGATTCCGCAAAGCGCGAGCCAGAGCGATTGTGCTGATTGGAATGCCGCTCTCCGAAAGATGAGTCTCATGGCGATTCGCAAAGTTCACCCAGAGTTGAATCCGTGTGGATGTGTCGCTTATCCGCAGGCTCGAATCTAACTGCGCAAGCTCCTCAACGGCCTTGCCTGATGAATTGGCCTCCTGCACCGCGAAATCGCCGGAGAGATCATTTGCCAGTTTCGACTCTGCCTCGATCGCTTGAATCCAGGCGGGCGGAAGCGGAGGATCCGGATAATCGACCGGGGACAGCATCGCGCCGTCCGCACTGAGCTGAGCTCGCACCGGAAAGACCTGTTCCGAGGACAACGACGGGTGTTTGTTTCGCCAGTCCGAATTGATTCTGTCGTTGAGCGTCCTGGATTCGGCGTTGAGCGGAGAACTGCCCGGCCAGTAGATTGGACCTCGGACGGCGCCGTCTCCCTCCCAACGATTCCCAAACAATTCATACTCTGCGAGTTCCCAGGCAATTGCCCAACCCAGCCGCGCCTGCAAATCGGCGGCAATTTCTCCAGCGCGCTGCCTTGCTCCCTGTTCCACCATCAACCAGTCTTGTCTAAGGGATATAAACCCGAACAGAGTCAGGACGGCAATCGGTGCGAGGATGAGACAACCCTGCCTGAAGAAAGACGGGTTATTGTCCGAGAATTGCGGGTGCGCGTCCATTGAACGTTCGAGTTTGTACCAAAGGATGATTTAATATGGCACGTCGAATTGTCACGGAATTGTAAAATGACCCACGGTTCCAACTTCCCCAAATCGACACTCTGCAATAAATCCCGCATGGAATTGAAGATTGGCGAGTGCGGATTGTTGATTGTCGAAGGAGTCAACTTTCAACGTCCAACGTTCAACCGGAGAATTAACGTTCAAAGTTGGATGTTCAACGTTGAAGGTTCCAATAAACTGGTGGGGCGACACTCTGTGGAGCCCTGACTTTTCCTTGGGACGTACGGCCCGCCTGATATGGGTTGTGGGAACAGAGGGTTTTCGGATTCCTCGGTGTTTCCACTGCGCCTTCTTCTTCAGTCTGTTTCCTTCGCTGTTAGATCAGGGCTTCACGGAGTGGCGCCCCACCATCGTTCGTTCTTGGTCCCAATTTGCATCCGACTCTGAAGGCCTGCGCGGCCCTGAACAATGCTGCGTTATGACGATCCAGGGATCAAATCCATTGACACGATTCAGCGCCGGGACCTACCTTTGCGCCGCGCTCGACACCAGACTCGGTCAGACAGCGGATCAATCGAAACAATGCCTTCGTCACTGCCAGACGCCCCACGTTCCATAGCCGAAATTGTGCGGCCGCCGCGCATTTGGGAAGCCTTGGTTCCTGTGATCGCGCTCATCGCGATGATTTTCGTGAGTGTGATCAAGTTCGAAACTTCCGCTCATGTCGCTCTCATTCTGGCGACGGCTGTGGCGGGCGGAGTGGGTTTGTGGATTGGGCACTCATGGAGGGTGATCGAAGAAGGTATCCTTGAAGGGATTGCGATCGGGCTCAAGGCGATTCTCATTCTGCTGGTGATCGGAATGCTAATCGCCACGTGGATTCAGAGCGGCATCGTCCCGATTATGATCTACCACGGATTGAACCTGCTTTCGCCCGGCATTTTCCTGCCGGCGGCGTGCGTGATCTGCTGCATTGTGTCGATATCTACCGGCAGTTCATGGACGACTGCGGGAACGGTGGGTGTGGCGCTAATCGGAGTTGGGCAGGGATTGGGCTTCTCGTTGCCGATGGTCGCTGGAGCGATCATTTCCGGAGCCTACTTTGGAGACAAACTTTCCCCGCTTTCGGACACAACCAATCTGGCTCCGGCGGTGGCTGGTTCGGAACTGTTTGAGCATGTCCGGTATATGCTGCATACGACGGTTCCGGCTCTTTTGATCGCGTTGGTCTTATACTCTTTGATTGGACGCGGCTCTGGAGGAGAGTCGTCAGCGGGAACGGTTCAGGCAATTCGCGATTCAATCGCATCCAGCTTCAATCTGAATCTGCTGCTGCTACTGCCGCCACTGCTGGTGATTCTGATGGTCGTGTTCAAGTTGCCCGCTTTGCCCGCGCTTTTGGGTGGCACATTGCTGGGCGCGGTGCTCGCCGGTTTGCTTCAAGGAAGCACCGCAAAAGATATTGTTTCGGTTATCTTCGACGGATTTGTTGCGAAAACTGAGAACTCGTCGGTGGACGAGCTGCTTTCCCGGGGCGGATTGATGAGCATGATGAACACAGTCGCTTTGATCATTGTGGCGCTTGGTTTCGGTGGCGCCATGGAGCGTACGGGACTGCTTGCGGTTCTCGCGAATGCCGTTCTTCGATTCGCCCGCAATACCGGGTCGCTGGTCGCGGCCACGGTGCTGA
The DNA here is from genome assembly GCA_027623095.1 of Verrucomicrobiota bacterium. Classification (GTDB taxonomy): domain Bacteria; phylum Verrucomicrobiota; class Verrucomicrobiia; order Limisphaerales; family SIBE01; genus JAIPJX01. Next base: position 6,720 of record JAQBVM010000185.1, on the reverse strand, counting down.
CCTGTTTTGGCATGAACATTCTGGCGCCCGACCAGTATCTTTCGATCGTTGTGCCGGGTCGCATGTACCGCGACGCGTTCGCCAAAGCCGGACTGCAGTCAAAACTGCTTTCACGTACACTGGAAGATGCCGGAACCCTGAGCTCCCCGCTGATTGGGTGGAATACCTGCGGCGCGTTCATGACGGGCACGCTGGGTGTTTCTTCAATCGCTTACGCCCCGTACGCTTTTGTCAATCTGCTGTGCCCTTTGATTGCGATCGTTATCGCGACGATGGGGTGGGGAATTGTGAAGAACAAATCGGTGGGGGCCGGTCCCAGCGGCGAATCCGAATCGAGGGTTTCATAGTGCGCTACCTTATTCGGCGGCGAGGCAGCAGGTTTGCCTTGCCGTTTCAGAAATACGTTTCAAGATCACAAAAGCAAACAGGACTGGACCGAAATCAATTTCAAATTCAGAGTATGAAAACGGCCCTCTTATAGCCGCATTGGCCTTGCTTCCCCTTCTTCAAGAAGGTTCCGATCGGAGATGCGCGGATTGACAAATGCTCAATTAAGGCGAGAGGTGTCAGGTATGAAAAATGATCATTGGAGACGCAAAGCCATTGTTTCTATGCCTGTTCGGTTTGCCGCGATTTCACTGATGCTGCGCCTCACAGACCCGCGCTCCGGAGCGCGCCTCTGTGAGGCGCAGCACGTCCAATCCATTCGAATACGAATAAACCGGATAGGCGTGGGTGTTTTCACCTGTGTTTTTCTTTCCCTGTTGCTTTTCGAATTTGCGACTGCGGCTGCGGTTTCGGACGATTGGCCCGGTTTTCGAGGCCGGAATCACGACGGCATTTCGGGGGAGCGGATTCGTTTCAACTGGGCCGAAGAGCCGCCTCGTGAAGTCTGGAGAGTTTCTCTCGAACCGGGTTTAAGTTCCTTCGGGGTTTCGAAGCGCCGTGTCTTCACACAGGTGCGGCGCAAGGTGGGATCGGGGGATGAAGAGTTCTGTGTCGCTCTGGATGCCGATACGGGTTCCGAGCTTTGGGCGACGCCATTGGGTTTGGCGGATTATCCGCACGGCGGGGTGGGGGACGATGATGGTCCGCGTTCGACGCCGGTGGTCGATGGGGATCGCGTATTTGTTGTGACTTCTTATCTTCGACTCGCTTGCCTGGACGGGGCGAGCGGGGAGATCGTGTGGAACCGCGATTTGACTGTGGAATTTGGGGGCGTGATGATTCCGTGGCAGAACGCGGCGTCTCCATTGGTCGAAGGGGAGCTTGTCATCGTGAACAGCAATGGGCGTCCCGGAGAACATCTGCTGGCGTTTGGAAAAGCGGGCGGGGAATTGGCTTGGAAAGGGCACAGCGACGGATTAACTCACGCGACCCCTGTGGCCGCAACCATTGCGGGCGTTCGGCAGGTGGTTTTTCTCGCGCAATCTGGTTTGGTTTCAGTGGCGCCACTGTCCGGACAGGTTTTATGGCGGCATCCGCTCAACTACAACAGCACTTCCGTCGCGGCATCGCCGGTCGTTGCGGGGGATCTGGTTTACGCGTCCCGCGGATATCCGGGATCACTCTCCAGAGCTCAGGCCGGAGCTGTTGTATTGTCGGTTGGACCATCCGGCCACGATCAGTCTGCGACGAGGGTTTGGACGAAGGTGAATCAATTGATAAATCACTGGAACACTCCGGTTCATGTGGACGGATATCTCTACGGAATGTTTGGGCAGAGTCTTCTGAGTCTCAAATGTGTCGAGGTCGCAACAGGCGAGGAAAAATGGTCCGTCGATGGTTTTGGTTATGGAAGTGTCGCGGTTGCAAACGGAAGAGTTCTTGCGTCGAGTGAGAATGGATGGCTGGTTGTCGTCGATCCATCGCCGGAAGCCTACAAAGAAGTCGCCCGGGTCCGGCCTCTGGAGGGGAAGACGTGGAACATTCCCGCAATCGCCGATGGCCGCATTTATTTCCGGAGCACGACAGAAGCGGTCTGTTTGGATGTTTCGCTGCCGCTTCCGATTGCGCTGAGCCTCACTCGGGTCGAGCGGCGTGAAGGAGGGAAGTTTCGATTTTTTGTCGGAACGAGCGATAACGCCGTATTGAATCCCGATCGCGCATCGCGGATCGATGTCCTGGCAACTGCGGATATTAACACCCTGCCGGTTGAGTGGGCGAAGGTTGGCGCTCTGCAGAGGCTCGAGGACGGGAATCTTGGGTTTGAAGATAAAGAGAGCGGGGGGCTGTCTCAGCGCTTTTATCGTCTTGAAGAACATCCCTGATCAGAAATGCCTGTGCCTTTGCGCCGTCTCACAGTTTGCGCCTGCTGCGGATTCACGTTGATTGAGTTGCTGGTCGTGATTGCGATCATTGCAATCTTATCGGCAATGCTCCTGCCGGCGCTTAGCGGCGCCAAAGAACGCGCCCGCCGGGCCGCCTGCCTTAACAACTGCCGCCAATTTGTCTTGGCCGCGCAGCTGTACGCGGGCGACAATGAGGATCGGCTTCCCCGCGGGGATACAGACAATCGAAACAAGGACGACACCCACACGCCCATCCTTTCGCACGAGACGAAGACAAACCTCCTCCGATATGTCGCGCCGCTTCATGTTCTTGACTGTCCCAACCTCGCAAAATCGTTCGAACGGATCGAAGGGTGGCGGCTGCATCCGGATTATGGAATTGCGATTGGTTACCATTACCTTGGCGGGCATCCCAATACGCCGTGGCCACCGCTCGGTGGCATCACGAACACTTGGGTTTCACCCCAGAAATCCAGCGACGATCCCGCGCTGGTGCTGGTCGCGGATCTGAACATTTACTGCTACAGCTTTCAGCGGTTGCTGGCGCCGCATACAGCTCGCGGTCCGGTCGTCAGAGAGGAACGCCATTTCGAGGACGATCCTGCGGCGTACGAGCAGACTCCACGAGACATTGGCGCCCAGGGTGGGAATGTCGGCTTGCTCGACGGCTCGGTTCGTTGGAAGGGAATTCGCGAGATGCGGGCGTATCGGGCATCCCAGTTGTGGGAAGACTCCGGCGCCTTTGGCATTTGGTAATGGTGGATACGGATGGACGAAACTCTTCGATGCCGCGACTTTCTCCGCGGCGGAACGAAGCGGGGGAGCGTTGTATGCCCAGCGCAGGGGCACGCGATTGACGGGCGCAACTTCCGAATGAGGGCATCTATAGCAGGTTTGACAACTTGCTCGACAAGGCTCGGATGTTTCGAGTAGTAATCAACCTCTGGTCTCCATTTCATGATTCTCGCCGATGTAATAACGTGGTTCCTGCTGATTGTCGGAATCATTCTGGTGCTGAACAGCTACTGGCTTGCCTCTGTAGCGCTGTGGCCGCGTTGTGTTGCGGCCTGTGCCGCCAAGTATTGCCATCCCTGGCGGATTACTCTCACGGGATTGGGGCTGTCCATCCCCTGCGTGATCATCGTTGCGCTGCTCCGCAGGACCAACCACCCGGCCATCATCGCGATCTCGGTTGTCTTGTTGGGGACACTGGTGATTCTCGGCCTCGTGGGTTCGTCCGGGCTGGCACGCAAGATCGGTCAGGGATTGGTTTCCCCTACGGAGGAAGCGCAACCGTGGCGGCAGGTGTTGCGGGGCGGACTCGTCTTCGCGGTCATGATGCTGCTTCCGTTCGTGGGCTGGTTTGTGGTGTTGCCGTGGGCCTTGTTTAGCGGCTTGGGCGCGATGACGCTGGTTTGGTTCGAGTTCCGTCGGAGCGCGAAACACAACTCCGCAACTGCGTCACCCGACATAGCGCACGATCCCGATGCGCCAATGGCTGAACCGGGCGGCGTATCCTCCGCTCAACCCAAGTGAACCGCGCAGTGACACTTTTTCGTGCGCGCGGTTATTTAGTATGACCGAACACGTGACTCGTCGAAATTTCCTCCGGTTCAGCGGTGGCGTGGCGCTCACCGCGACCGCCGGATGTGACCGGATGGCGCCAGTTCTGTCGCAAGTTTTCAAGGATGCGAAGGCTGAAAACGTGCTGCATCCGCCAAAATCGGATGCCATCGACATGGTGAGCCATCACCTGAACCGGCTCAGCTTCGGACCGCGGCCCGACGACTACGAGCGCGTCCGCAAACTTGGCGGAACCATCGAGGAGGCGGTTCAGGCATACCTCGACGAGCAGCTTCATCCTGAGCGGATCGACGACTCCGAGGCCGAGCGCCGGGTCGCTCGGCTGGAAACGTTGCGCCAGCCGCTCGGGGAGTTGTTCGAGTTTCACGGCCACGTTCTTCTGCGCGAACTGGTCCACGGCACGGTGCTTCGGGCCGTCTATTCCCGCCGGCAACTCTACGAAGTAATGGTTCAATTCTGGACCGACCACTTCAACATAGACCCCTCGAAGGGCGACTGCCAATGGCTGAAAGCCTGGGATGACCGCGAGGTGATCCGCCGGTACGCGCTTGGCTACAGCGGAGAAGCGCCCAAGAGCCTCCTGGCCGAAGGATTCGCCAGCTTCTTCCCGCCCAAATCCGGCGGCCAGAAACCAGTGGGAAGATTTCTGGATTTGGTGCGCGCCTCAGCGCTCAGTCCCGCGATGCTCTGGTATCTGGATGGCAGGGAAAACCGTAAACGCGAATCCTCGGACAAACCGAACGAGAACTACGCGCGCGAACTCCTCGAACTCCACACGCTCGGGGTTCACGGCGGCTATACCCAGAAGGACGTGATGGAGGTGGCGCGTTGTCTCACGGGTTGGACGGTCCGGGCGGTCCGGCGCGGGCCGCTTCGCTTCAAGGTCGGCAAGGTTGAATTCAACGCGCGCCTCCACGACGATGGCCCCAAGGAGGTTCTGGGGAATCGCCTCCCAGCGGGTCTGGGAGCACAGGACCTGGATCGGGTGCTTGAAATTGTGAGCACGCACCCATCCACGGCCGGCTACATTGCAACCAAACTTTGCCGCCGATTCATCTCGGACGAACCACCGGCTTCTGCCATTCGCGCCGTGCAGGAAACGTTTCTCAAATCGGAGGGTGACATCCGAGCCACGCTTGGCGCGGTATTTGGAACGGAGGAATTCCGCCAGGCGCGCGGCCTCAAGTTCAAGCGCCCGTTTAACTATGTCGTGTCCGCGCTACGCGCCACCGACGCGGAGATCAAACCGGTGCCCAACCGCAAGAATGACGGTCCGCTTTATCAAGTGTTGCGCAGCATGGGTCACGCTCCGTTTGATTATCCGACGCCCGACGGCTATCCCGAAGAGGCCGCGCCGTGGCTGGGCACGCTGCTGTGGCGATGGCATTTTGCGCTCGCGTTGACCGAAGGCCGGATTGGAGAGGCGCGAGTCGATGCCGCCGTGTTGCGCCGGCGTTTGGGGGGCGACGAAGGAATGATGCGCAGTCTGCTCGGACGCATACCCACCGAAGCCGAGTCCGAAGCTGGCCGCGAATCCGGCGCGAGCCTGGCGTTGATGCTTGCATCGCCGGCTTTCCAATGGAGCTGACATGGCTGGGCTCAATCAATTCATCACCGGAAATGGCGACGATCCGCGCACGTTGGTGGTGGTATTTCTGCGCGGCGGCGCGGACGGGTTAAACATGGTCGCGCCTTTCGGGGACGACGGTTATTTCCGCGCGCGCCCGCGAATCGCGATCCGCAAGGAGGACTCTGTCAATCTTGACGATTTTTTCGGCCTCAACCCGCTGCTCCGGGATTTGGAACCCGCATATCGTGACGGCGCCTTGGCGATCATTCACGCTTGCGGGTCCGAGGACGGCACCCGTTCGCATTTTGAAGCGCAAGACCTCATGGACCACGGCGGGTTGCTGGTCAGCGGTGGTTGGGTGGGACGGTTTCTCCGCACTCTGCCGCAGTCGGCCATCGGTCCTCTGTCCGCCATTGCATTTGGCACATCGGTGCCCGAAAGCCTGCGTGGCGCGCCCGCGGCGACGGTGATGGAATCGTTCGAAACCTTTTCTTTAGGCAAGAACTCGGTGCGCTTCGCCTCGGCTCTGGGCCGGCTCTATTCCTTGGAAAATAATCCCATCGGACGCGCGGGACGCGACACGCTGGCTGCGGCCGCTCGCATTGAGAAACTCACGCACGACACCTACCTTCCGTCGAATGGCGCAAGCTATGAGGGAAACGACCGGTTTGTCCGCTCCCTGCGACAAGTCGCGCAGTTGATCAAGGCCCGGGTGGGGTTGTCAGCCGTCTGCGTCGATGTCGATGGCTGGGACTCGCACATTACCCAGGGACCGATCATGGACCCGCTCATGTCGCGCCTGGGCCGGGGTTTGGCCAATTTCTATCGCGACCTCGGCAAAGCCATGGAGACGACGACCGTGGTAGTGATGACCGAGTTCGGGCGGCGCGTGTTCGAAAACGCGTCGTTCGGCACTGACCACGGTCGAGGCAGCGTGATGTTTGTCTTGGGCGGGGGGATCAAAGGCGGACGCGTCTTGGCCAGTTGGCCGACGTTGGACAGCGGCGTCCTCGAAGGCCCCGGTGACCTGCCGGTCACGACAAACTACCGCGATGCGTTGGCGCCGCTGCTCGCGCGACATGGCGTGCCAAGTCAGCGGCTCCAGGAAATATTCCCGCAATTCAATTTTTTGCCCCTGGCGCTCTTCAGTTGACGATTCGAGCCGAAAACAAGCTGCTTCGAAGCAAATGAAGGCAGCCGATCAACTTAACTTTGTTGAAGCACCAGAGTTCAGACCTCAAAAAAACAGGGGTAAACCGCCGGAAAGACTGACCG
>JAQBVM010000184.1 GCA_027623095.1 Verrucomicrobiota bacterium | reverse complement strand
AGCGAAAGACCCAGGTTTCGGCAATGGAACAAAACTTGAAGAACGCTAGCTCGCCAAGCCGGCTCTGCGGAGAAGGTCTTGGAATCGCGGATCAGAGCGGATCGCATCAAATCGTGGTTCGACCTTGAGATAAATCAGGCGGAGAGCTTTTTCCTCTTCGGCTTTTCCGAGCCAATAGAACGCCTGTTCGATATTTCCCAGTCCAATGCACAAGAATGCCAATTCGCCCGATGGAACATATCGATTCTTCGCAAGTTCCGTAAGTTCCGTTAAGACCGCCAGACCTTTGGCATGATCGCCGGCGAGCGCATGCGCGTGACCAAACGCAGCCAGCGCGACGGGATCCGTCTTGCCAAGATTGCAGGCTCGTTCGGAGGCGGCGAGCGCCTCTCCAAGATTTCCCATTTGCAAGTGAGCCCAGGCCGCAAACATATGGATAACCCAGAAACGTTCTTCCATCTCCAGCGTGAACCGGCACTGTTCAATTGCCTTCTCATAATCGTGGGCATAGTAGTATGCGAGAGCCACGCTGGCTTGCACCCCCAAGGAGAGGGGATCCACTGCTTGGGCTTTGCGCAATTCATTCAACGATTCCTCGTGCCTGCCCAGTGGGGTCAGGCAGTTTACGGCGTACCACTGGCGCGCTGGAGCGTAACTGGGATTGAGGTCGATCGCGCATTTGAACGCCTCCTCCGCTCCGGTCCAATCCCAGTCGTAGATGGCGGAAACGCAACCGAAGGCGGCGTGTGTTGGGGCGAGTCGTTCGTCGATTTCCAAGGCTTTCAACGCGGCGACTTTGCCTCTGGGATAAGCTTGCGCGGGAGGCACGTAATTGTAAGTGCCAAGAATATTGTAGGCATCCGCGAGACCGGCAAACGCCAATGCGAACTGCGGATCAAGTCCGATGGCATCTTGGAAGAGACCAATGCTCTGTTTCACCGATTCTTCCTGGCGTTTGTTCCAGAGGAATCGTCCTTTGAGGTAAAGGTTGTAGGCTTCCAGGTTCTCCGTGGGTGGTCCCGAGGCGCGCCTTTTCTCCTGAGATTGCCAGTGAATCTGGAGCCGTTCCGCGACCGCGGAGGTAATCGTCTCTTGAATCTCGAGGACATCCTTCGTCCTGCATAGGAAGGAGTCGGACCAGAGCCGGTAGCCGTTTTTGGTGCTGACGAGTTCCACGAAGATTCGCAGGCTCTCTTCGCGCCGGCGCACGATTCCGTTCAGAACAACCTCCGCCCGAAGCTTCGTTGCGAGTTCGAGGAGGTTCTCTTGTTTTCCCTTGAACTGAAATACTGATCCTGGGGCCGCAATGCTGAGTCCGGAAATCTGTCCGATTGCGTTAATGAGCTCTTCGGTGAGTCCGTCGGCCCAATACTCGTCGAGAGGATCGGCGTCGTCGTCGCGAAAGGGCATAATCGCAACCGATGTGGGAGCGGAATCTCGGAGGATCGGCAGACGCGCCATTGCCCAATCAAGGTCGAAGACGCGTTCGTAGATGCGATTGCGGATCTGGATCGATCCTTGGCTTGATTGAACGATGCCCGATTCAAGCAAAACTATCAGGGGCCGCTGGGATTTTTCACTGTTAACAATTTCGCGATTCCGAATCCGAATCAAGAGACTCAGAACGTCGGCCAAATTGATGTTCTTCCGTTTCAGGCAGTGGCGAACAGCGTTCAAATGATTGTCGCGGTCTCTGGCGCGATTCGAGAGTAAAAGATCCTCGCAAAGGCTATCGACTGAATGATCATCGATTTTGTGAGTTGAGGCGCCGCCATGGGACACAATGAACTGGCTGAGACCGAGGCACAGTTTTTGCGTGAGGTAGGGATGGCCGTTTGTCCAATGCAGAATTCGAGCGAGGGACGAGGCGGAATTCTGAAATTCCGATCCCTGCTTTGAGTTCACGAGTTCACTTTCCAGCGCCGATGCTTCATCCGGAGTGAAATCAGTCAACTCGACAGGTTCTCCAAGGTTGAAATTACTCGCGGACGCCTCCGGCGCTAATTCGGAAATGTGAGCTGTTCCAAGGAAAAGGAAAGCGAGGCGCCTGCGTTCCCGCGACCCCGGAGATACCGACGTTACCGATTGCAGTACTTCAAGAAACGCCGTGATTGGAAACGCAAGTTCGCGAAAACAATGAATGTCATCCAGGACAACTATTAAGGAACCACGATTTTCATTGGATGCAATTTCGCAAACCGTCGCAAAGAAACGGTCTGCGGGTGTTTTATCCACGGAATCGGAGAGCGAGCTGTTGCACTCGTTTTCTGTCTGGAGTTGAGCGAGCAATTGCTTAAGCAGGCTTTCGTACAATAGTTCGGCAGATTGCGTTAAGTTGGAAACTCCGAGTCGGAGAACTGCGACCTCGAAATCTTGTTCACGCAGGCGGTGTGCCATCCTAACGCCGAGGGACGATTTTCCAGTATGGGGCGATCCGAAGACCCAACACGATTCGGTTCGCCGAAGCTTTTGAAACACCTGCTCGTCGCATGGGCGCTCGACATACGAAGGGCAATCTGCTGGCAGCGGTCCTTCGATATGAAAAAAGGGGGACGAGGCGGGGTTCATCGATTCAAAAACATCGGCGATAGAACGGATATGGGGAGACCAAACTTCAGATATGGGTTTGTTTCGTTTCTTGATGTCATTTTTCGCTGAGTGACAGTATTGAATCAAGACATACCTAAATCTATGAAGCTTGGATTTGTTTCTGCAATTTTACCTGAGTTGCGATTTTCCGAAGTCTGTGAGTTCGCGGCTGGTGAAGGTTTCGAATGCATCGAAGTCATGTGCTGGCCGGTTGGCAAAGCGGAACGAAAATTTGCGGGAGTCACGCACATTGACGTGACGCAGTTTTCAATTGCCCAAGCGGAGGACACGCTGGCGACAGCCGTTCATCACGGAGTCGAGATCTCGGCGTTGGGATATTACCCGAACGTTTTGGATGCTGATTCGGACGTGTCAAGTCGCGCCGTTCGCCATCTAAGAAAGGTGATCATCGCCGCGCGCCGCCTGAATATCTCGACAGTAACTTCGTTTGTTGGCGCCGATCACCGTCTGAGTTTGGAAGAGAACTTTCGTCGATTTCAGCGAATATGGCCGGGGATTGTGCGTTACGCCGAAGACCAAGGAATCAGAATCGCCATCGAGAATTGTCCGATGCTTTTCACGTTGGACGAATGGCCGTCCGGCAAGAATATCGCATATTCGCCCGCCAATTGGCGCCGAATGTTCGAGTTAATTCCGTCACCGCAGTTCGGTCTGAATTTCGACCCTTCTCACCTTGTTTGGATGCAGATGGATTATTTGAAGCCGGTTCGAGAGTTTGTGGAGCGGATATTTCATGTGCATGCGAAAGATGTTCGAATTCATCGGGAGCGTCTCGATGAGGTTGGAATTCTGGCCACGCCGCTTCAGTATCATCAGCCGCGGATTCCCGGTTTCGGGGAAATCGATTGGGCGCGATTCATAGGCACCCTCTTGGAGGCCGGGTACGATGGGCCGGTCTGTATAGAAGTCGAAGACGATACGTTTGGAAAATCGCTTTCTGGACGCAAGCGAGCTTTAAAGACAGCGCGGAATGTTTTGCGCGGCCTGGTGACCTCGTGATTTGTCCGCTGTGGTGCTAATACTCCAGCGGTTCCGGAAGTATCCGCCGGATCTCCTTCAAGCGGTATCCGAATCCGGATCCCGAAATGGAGGAGAGTTCAACGCAACCGCCGCTTCGCCGGAAAGCGCCGTGATGTACCGCGGCTTCCGGAAGCGAGGCGTCTGGATAGAACTGCATGCTGTTCGTCTCCACACCCATGATCGTTCCCGCATATGCGGCGAGCAACAAGTGTGGAATCTGGGCGAGCATTGGATTTGTCAGGTCCTGGACCATTAGCGTCATTCCATGGGCTTTGGCCCAACACAGACTGAGCAAAGCGCCAGTTTGCGTCTTGCATGTTTTTAGCGCAACTCCGGTCCATCCAAGAGAACGTCCAAGCTCGATCAAACGCCAGTCGTGGGCGCTTTCGTCCATGAAAAGCGGTTTTCTGGCCGAAACACTGTGGACGTCGATTTGGTGAGTTTCCAGATCGTAAGGGAACGGTTGTTCCACGTACAGCAGCATTCCGTAGATTCTCGGGTGTTCGAGCATGAGACGATCCAGAATAGTCGTGACGTAGGCGGGATCGGTGACTGTGCAATTGAAATCCGCGGTCAGCCAGACTACGTCGTGTTCCAAAGCGATGCGACCGACCTCCGTCAACCGTTCGTAGTCCCATTGAGCGTCGTTGCCGCGGAGCTTTATCTTCAGGCACCACAGTCCGTCCCGGCGAATCCAGTCCGGCAGGGTGAGCGGGTAATTGTCTTGCGGTTCGTCTCCTGTCAGTTCATCGGTGTTCAAAAGATCTTTGCCGCCCACCAGGTGCCAAGCCGCCAGTGAATCCAATCGGCGCGGCGCGAGAAAATCGGAAGGGTATCGATTCCTGAAACGCACGGCGGCCTTTTTTGAGGAGGGCGATTGAATCAGATCGGACAGGTCTCGATTCATGAACTCGGCATTGTAGGTCTGATAAACCTGGACCTGATGAAGACCTCCAAAAGCATCGTGAATCGCCAAGTCGAAGGCGGAGCAGCAAACGAGAGCGGCAAGCCATGGCATCGGTTCCGCGGTTCCTCGGTGGCTGTTAAAGTCGGTCACGAGCTTTGGGAGTTCCGTCTCTAAGAATGCGTGTCCGATTTCGATTGGATGCCCGGTGCAGGCGAAAGACGACCAGCTCTTCGCGAGAATGGCGCAAAAGTCTTTCAGCGCCTTGTGGCGTTCGTCATAGGGGAGAGAGCTGGGCCAGACCCACTGAACGCTTAACGGCGTTTCTCCCCATCCGACCGCCGATCGGCCCTTGTCATCCTCGACCCGCACGGAGACTCGGGCGCACGTGACGGAAGTGACCGTCTCAACTCCAAACTTCAGCGGGACTCGAAGAGTTAAAGGCAACATGTAAAGAGTTGCACCCTTGGGACGGATGTCAGTTGATTTTGCCATGAGGGGGTCAGCCTAGTCCGAAGGTTCTGAGTTTGAAATGAACAAATTGGGGCCAGGTTTCATCCTCTACAAGTTATCCTTGCCGAAATCGAAAGCCTGATGCGAACTTGTTGAGGTTAGAGACCTGACTCCAATTCAGCGGAAAGTAATTCTATGGCCCAGGCAATCATGGATCCCGAAGAGGTGCGGCGGTTCGCGGAGGAACTTAAGAGATTCAACTCCGACCTCCAAAGCCGAATGTCCTCGCTCATGGCACGATTTGCGTCGCTCGGCGACACATGGCAGGACCAGGAACACACAAAGTTCGCGGAAGAATTCAAAGAGACAATGAAGGCTCTGCGAAGATTTAGCGAGATGTCGAGCAAACACACACCGTACCTCATGCGAAAAGCGCAACGGATCGAAGAGTATTTGAGCCAGCGTTAGCGTCATGTCGCAACGAGCTGATGTAACGTCTGTCGAGTCCCTCGAGACCTTCAAGGCCAGCTTGATTAACTATCTGGCCAAGGCCGGCCCAACCCTGGAGGAGGTCCGAGCCGAAGTTTTTCGCGCGAGGATATGGCTGGAAAGCGATCGCCGGCCCCATTGGGAAAGTCAGTTGCGCCGGCGCAACAGGGATTTGGAGCAGGCGCAGCAAGCTCTTTTCAGCGCCCGGCTTTCCACTCTTAGCAACACGACCGCCGATGGGAGGGCTGCCGTTCACAAGGCCAGGCGCGCAGTCGAAGAGGCCGAGTCCAAGCTGAAGCTTCTGAGAATTTGGAACCGCGAATTCGATACGCGAGTGCAGCCGCTTTTAAAGCAACTAGAGAGTCTTTCCACATTCCTGGCACATGAAATGCCCCATGCGGTTGCCCGCCTCGATCAAGCGGCGGATACACTCTCCGCGTATGCCGGAACGGCTTCGCAGCCGTCTGCCGCCCACGAGACTCAGCAAAGCGTTGGGGGTCTCAAGGACTTCTCCATTGAAGAAGGAGGAATGGCAGATGGTCGGAGTGTCCCAAAGGAAGAGGGCATATGAGCCTTAGCGGAAACAGAACGAGACTGGCAACGATTACACGCGAGTTATCCAACAATTGGCTGCGGACAAAGGAGCAGTGGAAAGATGCCAAGAGCAAGGAATTTGAGCACGATTACATGGATGAACTGTTTGCCTGCGTTGACAAAGCGGGGCCTGTCATCGAACAACTGGACAAGCTTGTAACGAGAATTAGGAAAGAATGTGAGTAACCCTTTGGGCGTAGAACAAACCCTTGAACTACTGACCAATCTGGAAAGTGTTGTACGTGAGTTTGCTTCCCGCGAGCATCAGCTCAATCAGGATTTTCACGCGCGAATCGCAATGGAACGCCGGCACTCCCTTGAGGCGGCCAACGAATTGCAAACCCGCCTGAGCGAGGAAAGCGCCAAGTTACAGTCATCTTTCGAGGCAGCGCGGGCGGCCTTGGAGTCCGCGCGCGAACGACGAGACTCCTCGATCCCGAGGATGCACAAATTGATTCGGAAGAAGGTCTTGGAGGAAATCGACGAAAACGAGGGTCGCCGTAAACATAAACTCCAGACGGAAACATTACAGTCGAGACGCGATCGGGAACAAGCAATGGCGTCCGCCGAAAAGACGTTCGAGGAGTTTAAAGGCAATCTCGCCGCAATGGACAACGCGCTTTGTTTCCTCGAACAATCCGCGCGAGGCTTGTTTCAGGGGTTCGGGAGATTCCTCGGGTTCCTATCGGCTCCGCCCAGTTTTTCTTCTCAAGACATCGTTTCGGACGAATACGAATTGATTCAGGAGCTTCAAAACTTGCTTGAAGGCGCGCGCAGCGATCTGGATCGTTTTCGCGGATTTGTGCTGCCCCGTTTCTTCAAGCATCGCTGGATCTGGCTGCTGATGCTGTTGTCACTGATTCCCTTGGCGCCATTCATCCAATTCGATGGGATACGCACGTTCTCGTTTGGTGAGACGTCCGCGTTTGCAGGCGTGGTCTTCTTTGCCTGCGTCGTTCTCCACTTCTTTGGAAAACACACGGCGGGACCCCTTGCCGCCGAGATTGCTCGCTCGCTCGGGAGAGCGCGCCAACTGCACAGCGCCTGCGCCGAAAAGTCTGTAACCCGGTATCAGCAGGAATTGGAGCGAGTTGAGGCGGAGTTTCAAAGCGTCTCCGAACAGATCGATCCAGAATGGAGACTGGCGTTGAATGATGCGGCGGCGATGCGTGTGTCGCAGTTGGCTCGGATCGACGAGAAAGCCGCGCGCATCGCCGGAAAGAACAAGGAAATCTTCCGTTTGAAAGTGGAACGTCTGGGGCGAGATCTTCAGGTTTCTCTCGAAAGCCTGAAAAGCGAGTGCGCGACGCGCACAGGAGAGGTCGCAAAAGCCAGCGCGAGGAACGAAGCGAAGCTCAATGCCGACTATGAAACGGAATGGGGATCACTCGAAGCGGATTGGAAACAAAAGACACGGCCTCTCTGGCAGACCATTGATGCTGCGAACGCAAATGCGGATAAGTCTTTCCCAACTTGGGACTCTCATTTCTGCGAGAATTGGACGCCACCGACCGAATTCAAACACGCGGTGAAATTTGCGCGGTTGGACGTTGAAGTGGAGAAGCTCGCCTGTTTGCCGAAAGACAAACGTTTGTCGCTGCCCGGCGCTTCCCAATTGTCCGTCCCTTTATTGCTCGTTCACCCAAACCAGGGTTCCATTCTTTTTGAAACTTCTGATTCCGGACGCGAACAGGCGCTCGGCGTTCTGAATAACATCGTGCTTCGTCTTCTATCCGTCGCGCCTCCGGGAAGACTGGTTTTCACAGTTGTTGATCCTGTCGGGCTCGGTCAGAGCTTCTCCGGTGTCATGCACCTCGCCGATTACGCGGAGCATCTTATCCACAGCCGTATATGGACACAGAGCGGCCAGATCGAGCAGAAACTCGCCGAACTGAACGAGCACATGGAGAAAGTCATCCAGATGTATCTCAGGAACGAATATGCGACGATCGCGGAATACAACGAGCAGGCCGGCAATATCGCCGAAAAGTATCACTTCCTGGTCGTGGCAGATTTCCCGGCAAACTTTAGTGAAACCGCCGCGAAACGTCTCCTCAGCATTGCTACGAGTGGGGCTCGATGCGGAGTGTTCACGCTCATTCACTGGGACCGCAGGCAATCCCTGCCTCAGGATTTTATAGTGGAGGAACTCAGGAAGAACAGCGTGTGTGTTCAGTCCAACCGGAGCACGTTCCTCCTGGCAGGCATGCCCGGCGCGGGGACAAATCTGATCCTCGATTCACCTCCGGCTCAGGAATTCGCGAGCGGTTTCATTCACAAAGTCGGTTTGAGCAGCAGAGATTCCAATCGGGTCGAGGTGCCGTTTTCTCAGGTTACCCCCTCTGAATCTGAGATCTGGACTCATGACACAACCGCGGAGCTCCGCGTCCCGATAGGCCGCGCCGGCGCAACAAAACTGCAATTCCTCGCGATTGGAAAAGACACGCGCCAGCACGGCCTGATCGCGGGGAAAACCGGCTCTGGAAAATCCACCCTGTTTCATGTGATCATCACCAATCTTTCATTGTGGTGCAGTCCGGACCATGTCGAATTCTACCTGGTTGATTTCAAGAAAGGCGTGGAATTCAAATGCTATGCTGCCAAGCGCCTTCCCCATGCGAGGGTTGTCGCGATTGAGAGCGACCGGGAATTTGGCCTGAGCGTGCTCCAGCGCGTGGATGACGAACTGCGGCGGCGCGGCGAATTGTTTCGAAACCTCGGCGTGCAGAACCTTGAGGGATACAAGAAAGCGGGAGGCGCTCGCGCGATTCCAAGATCCCTTCTAATGATTGATGAGTTTCAGGAATTCTTTGTCGAAGATGACCGGATTTCACAGAGCGCGTCCGTTCTTCTCGACCGAATCGTCAGGCAGGGCAGGGCGTTTGGCATTCACGTGCTGCTCGGCTCGCAGACACTGGGCGGAGCGTACACGATGGCCCGCAGTACGCTCGGCCAAATGGTCATCCGCATTGCGCTTCAATGCAACGAGGCGGACGCCTATTTGATAATGGACGACGACAACCCCGCTCCGCGACTTCTCTCGCGGCCGGGTGAAGGCATCTACAACGACAATGGAGGCGCCCTGGAAGGCAACAGCCCGTTTCAGACAGTCTGGTTGCCGGACGAGGTGCGGGACAATTGCCTGGACCAGGTGCGACGGCAGGCGGACCGAAACCCAACCGCATACCGTGAGCCGATCGTTTTCGAAGGGAACGCGCCGGCTGACGTGCGGGAGAACGCCCTGCTTGGCAAGTTGCTCAACTCTGAATCCGTGCAACCGGCAGACTCCGCTCGCATTTGGCTCGGCGCGCCAAACTCGATCAAAGGGCCGACGGAAGTCGTTTTTAGCAGACAGAGCGGAAACCATCTTCTCATTGTCGGGCAGCGTGATGAAGCGATCCTGTCAATTCTGTCGGTCGCCCTTGTATCTCTGGCGGCGCAGTACCCAGTCGGGAGAGCCCGCTTCGTTCTCGTGGAAGGCACTCCTCCGGATTCGCCGCAGCGGGAATTTTTCGGACGAGTCGTTCGGGCCATTCCTCACGAAATCACACATGCCAAAAGCGGCGATCTTCCGACGATCATGAATGGCCTCGCGTCCGAAATGAAAACACGAAGCGGTGACGAGCACTTTCACGACGCGGCGGCGACCTTCTTATTCATCCACGATTTGCAGAAACACCATAAGCTTCGCTATGAAGAGGATTTTGGCTTTTCGACCGGCGATGCCGAGGAGGCGGTCAAGCCCGGCGCGCAGTTGAATGATCTCATTTGCGGGGGATCGGGGCTCGGATTTCATGTGGTCGCGGCGTGTGACACCTATAACAATGTGAACCGGTTTTTGAGCAGAAAAGCCGTCACCGAATTCGAGATGCGCGTGCTTTTCCAAATGAGCGCGAACGATTCCGCCAGCCTTATTGACAGCCCGAAAGCCGGCTCGCTCGGCTTACACCGGGCTTTGTTTTACAACGAACAAGAGGGATATCTGGAAACGTTCCGGCCTTACGCGCTCCCCGATGGCGAATGGGTTGGAGAAGCAGCTCGGAACCTGGAGCGGCTTCTGAAGCCAATGTAGACGAGAGCCGGCGCGTCCTCCCCCGGCGGAAGTGCGGAGGGTGGGTTTGTCCTCATTCTGATGCGCCCGCGCGCCTTTCCGTGTCCGGCATCACCGCGACGCTCTAGGGAAGAACCACATTCATCGAAGCCATAATGGCGTGGGCTGTGTAATTCCGCGCGCCTCCGGAAGTTGGTTCGTCGTAGCGAAAATATCCGTATTGCAGATGGCTTGTGATGTTTTTCTTAAAACGGCGGATCAACCCCGTGACAATCCCGTGCCGGTCATAGACGATTCCGAATGGCGAAATCCCGGTGTCTATTCTCTGTTTGTAGTCAGCCCGCGAAAAGGAATAAGACGTGTTCCAGTCGGTTCTCTCATTCAGGATTAAGTTCGCGCTGGAAATGGCGCTGAACGTGTCACCTTCATAGGGAACGACCGTCGTGCTGTTGATGACGCCGCTGGCGCTCCTTGAATTGGCATAGGAAAACGTCGAGGAAAGGTAGAGCCTTCTCCACGGGGTCAGTGTTGTGCTAAGGCTATAAACATGCGCGTCGTAGTTTCCCGCCAGAATCTTGCCTCCCGGCAGCGCCAGATCGATCGGGAGAAACGTAACGGGATCGAACAGAGTGCTCACGCTCGGATCGGTGAGGGTGGTGTAGTCCGTGGCCGTGAGTTGATATTTTAGAGTGGTCTTGAGCGATGGCATCCAGTGCACGACCAGTTTCGTTTCAAATTCATCGGTTCGGACGTCGCGATTTCGGATGAATGCTGAATACCCGTTTCCGGGAATCTCGGAATCGTCAGCATCGATCTCATGATTGTAATCGTTTTGCTTGAGCCGATGCCGGACGCTCGAGTGGAGCGAGACCTTGCGCCACGGGGAGACACTCAATCCGATGCGATAGTCTTTGATGTCGGCTGACGCGTCTGTATCACGCAGAAAATCCTGGGAATCACCAAATCCGTCATCGAGCGATTGGCTCTCAAAATGGTCGATGCTCTCCTGTCTGAAGCGGGTTTCTCCGTAAAGAACCGTGAACGGAATGCGAGTGTATCGAACGCCGAAGTGTTCCTCAGTGGTGGATCGATCGCGATTGGAACTGTAGAACTTTGGATATGGATCCGGGAACCCTGGCGCAAATGCTCGTCCGAACCCTTCCTCCCGAGTCCAGTCGTTCTGAACTCCAGCGGTGAAGAGCAATCCTTCCCACGGTCCCATGGACGTGTTGGCATTGAAGACATGCGAGCGCCGGTCCAGCGTGATCTGCTGGCTCTCGTCTCCGGTAAACAGAAGCACTGCGGGATCTTCCGGCATGAACCCTGCCAGATTGAACCCGGCGTCTCCATCGAGCTTCGAGTATAGATAACCTCCGGAGATCAGAAGCCAGTCGCGAAGTTGTTTCTCAAGCCGCAACGCGTTTGCCCCTTGAAACTGAGTCTGGTTCTCGTTGACCTTGGTGATAAGGCTCGGCGTTCCGCCAGGCAGGGACACGAAGTCCGAATAGACCCGGCTTGTTCCCAGATCGGAGAATTCGGCTCGAAAGCTGTCGTCGAAACGGAGGCCTGCAATTTCATGGCTGAGATCGAACTTGATGATGTGAGTTTTCTCGTCGATCTCTTTTGTGGATGGAAATATCCCCGCGGATTGGTCGCTTACCGAATCAAACACTTCCCCCCATTGGATCATCGATTTGGTTCCATCCTTGTATTGATACTCATATCCGAGCGTCATTCTTGGCCAATGCGGCAGAGCAAGCCCGGCGTCGAACCAGATCCGTCCTGTGTCTAGAAACAGATCCCGTCCGAGGGCGAAGGCCGGCGCTCCCAGGGATTCAAGGTAACCTCCCGAGTCATCGTAATAGTGGCGAAATTGCTCAAATCCAAATCGTGCGAACCCGAAATCCTGTTTCTCAAGCATCAAAGCCATCCGGTAGTTTTCATTGTTGAAGAACAGGCGTCCCTCCGAGGTGAGCCGGATATCATCGCCGATCTGTTTCGACAGATTGAAATCCTGAAAGCCGCCGGCCCAATGCTCATTCATCCAAGTGTGCTCTCGGAACGCCGCCGAGTTGCCGTCCACATGGATCCATTGAATCGAGGGCGTCATCGAGAATTCGAATTTGTCTGTGGAAGCAACCGGCGAAGCGGACCATTTCACACCCTGATCGATCCAAGCCCGTAAAAGGGAAACCTGTTCCGCCGACAATGGATCCCCTTTTCCTGCGGGAGGCATTTCCATGTCTTCGACGAGTCTCGCGACGTAATGGATCAACGGGCTATTCTGGCTATCGCCCGGGATGACATCGATGCCGCCATCTCCGCCTTTTAGAATGCGATCGTGGTTGTCAACACGAAACCGGCTTTTGGGGCGCTCGGGACCGTGGCATCGCAGGCACGACGCCTCAAGAATCGGTTGGATATCGCGGTCGAAGTCAACTTGCCTTTGGGCTGGTGGAGGAAGCGCGCTAGGATCGACCTCGGCGCTGTGGAGTACGATTGAAGACGCCGCAAAACAGAAATAGAGGAAGAAGGGGAGGATGAATGAGCGTCGCGATCCGTTTCTCGAAACCGGCTTCGACGGCGCGCTGGGACTGACGCGCTCTATCCATGTGGGTTCCTGGCCTCGATTCACGTCCAAAACGCGGAGGTTTCTACTCTCCATGAAACTCCCTTCCGAAAAGGACACCGCTTCGGATGAAAACACCGATTCAAACGCAATCCTCGTTTTGTCCGGGAGGGTGAGACTCCTGTCGAACCCATTCTTGGCAGAGTTCCAGGGTTCGGCAGGAGCCTCACCCTCCCATTTTCGCGGTAGGTCAACTTTCAACGTCCAACGCCCAACCTGCAATTGAGCGTTCAAAGTTGGATGTTCAATGTTGAACGTTCGACATCCATGGTCCGGATTCACATCTTTGCTTTGGAGGCCGGGGTTCTCCATGAACCATGGTGGGGCGACACTCTGTGGAGCCGTGACCTCCCATTGAGGTGCCTGGCCAGCCTGACCTGGAGTCGTGTAAACCGGGGCCTTCCGGATTCCTCGGTGTTTCCATTGCGCCTTCTTCTTCAATTTGATCCCTTCAGTCAGGTTTCGGCTCTGCTCAGTATTGAAGGTGTGGGCTGATGTTCGACCCATGCACCGCGTTATGACACCCGGCGGTCCAGCATGTTTTGCCACGGATAAACATGGAATGGTCGTCTCGTTTTCCAATGAATACTTCGCCGGGATTCGACTGGATTTGCGAGTGGCATTTCAAACAGAGATTGTTGTCGCGTTCGGTTAGCATCTTTTGGTTGATGGAACCGTGCGGTTGATGGCAGGTCACGCATCCGTCGCGGAGCGCTTCGTGTTCAAAGGCGAACGTCCGGGATTGTTCGCGATGGCACTGCGCGCAGGATTCGTTCAGGCGCGCCATCGCCAATCCTCCGGCGGGTTTGAATATATCGCGCCCGTGGGGATCGTGGCACTGGACGCAGTTCATGTGATTCTCGATCAAGGGATGGTGGTTTGGCAGACTAAATTCGGCCTGAATGTCGAAGTGGCATTGAAAACAAGCCGCCGGATCTTTGCGCGGATTTGCAATGAATTTCCCTCTTCCGCCTCCCGCGGCGACATGCTTGCTGCCCGGCCCATGGCAAGATTCGCAGCCTGTTGCTCCGGCCCATTTCAAATCGTCCCGATGAAGCCGTCCGTGCGGGCTTGCCGGGAAAAGGCGCGAAATGTTCGCGTGACAATCAATACACGCGGCGTTCCCAACAAACACGGCGCCGTCGATCCGCGGTGGTTCGACCGCCGTGCGGGTGAGAGTCGAACAGGAGCTTAGGACCATGCCCGCGAGGCTAATGACGCCGATCGTAATCCATCCGAAAAAATTGCGTTTGCTCATTAAAATTTGCGAGAACGTTTCGGTTTGTCTGCTAGAAATTCCCGTCCCGAACCTGAAAGTGTGTTGCCTTTCCGTATGTACTACCGCCACGCATTACCCAGTTTGCTGTCCATTCCAGGATTCGATCCAACGAAGTCGCGGGAGTTCCCAAACGCTGGAAGAGCCGAGACGCATTGCTGAGCAGCGCAGTCTGCGCTTCCTGCCCGACAAGCGTCACGGATCGATCCATTAAGCGACCGATTCTCCTGGCAATCTCGGAAACCGAGAGAGTTTCCGATCCGGTGAGATTCAACACTGCGGGAGGAGAGGAAGCCAGATCAAGCGATCGTACGACACATTCATTCGCGTCGCCTTGCCAAATACAGTTGAAATATCCCGTTGTCACATCAACCGGTTTTTCTGCCCAAACCGCCTGCGCGATCTCCAGCAAAACTCCGTAACGCAGATCGACGGCATAATTGAGGCGAAGCAAGACCATCGGCGTGCGAGATCTTCTCGAGTGATATTCAAAGAGCCGCTCGCGCGCCACTGCGGCGTTCGCATATTCGCCGACGGGCGTGGTCGAACTCTCTTCGGTCGAGCCCCCGCTATCGATTGAAACCATGGGATAAACGTTGCCCGTTGAAAGGGCCACAATGCGAGAGTTCGGGTAGCGTTCGCTTACGTGCGTCGGAACCAGGGTGTTTACAGCCCAGGTCAAAGAAGGATTCTGCGCTGTGCCAAACTTCATTCCTACCAAATGGATCACATTCGGAGAGTCCGGCAATTGCGTTAACGCCTCTCTTTCGAGGAGGTCGCATGAAACCGTTTTTATTCCCCGGTCGCGCAGCCAGATCTGAACCTTTGAATCGGAAAACCGGCTCGCCGCCACAACCTCCAGTTTGTGCCCGGCCTCTTGGGCGGCTCGATTCACCTGCACGGCCAGAGAGGGGCCCATCTTTCCAGCGGCGCCCAAGATCAACAGGGGGCTCTCGAGGGTTTTGACAAATTCGCAGAGCCGGTCTCCAGGACGAGTCATCACTTCGTCGAGTTCTTCCAGGCTTTCGATTCGCGCACAGGAATTCGCCATATTAACTCCGGTCTTTTGAGAATCGCCCTAAATCCGTCTTCTGTTTCTAATTGTGTCTGTGAATACTTCGAACCGGATTAATATCTTCAACAGGAACAGGATTAAGGTCGGAAGTATTCACGGGAATCCGAATTCCTGCAATGAAACTCTTTTCGAGTGTCGGCGAGTGGGCGCATCTCCGAATGAGGGCAGACCACCCTCC
>JAQBVM010000183.1 GCA_027623095.1 Verrucomicrobiota bacterium | reverse complement strand
ATCATTTTCCCCTCCTCAGCCACCCAGCCAGGGTAACAATTCTTTTGGCGCAATTCGCACACAGCAGGAACATAATTGTGATCTTGCCTTTAGACCTGAATTCTGTAATTTTTCCGCGTTCCACACACACGCAATTGTGTTCTTACAGAACGATAACCACGATGATTCCTGCGGCGCGGAGTCGCATCGGCAGGAATCGAAGCCCCAAAATAATAATCATGAACAAAAACCTAACGAAAGCGCTGGCCCTCCTGGCTCTCGGAATCCCGATGAGTTTCCACGCGGGTGCCGCCAGCCTCAGCGATGGATTAGTCTCTTATTGGCCGCTGGACGATGTGGCAGGCACAAAAACGCCCGATGTGATCAGCGGATACGACATGGAGTTGGTAAATCTCAGTGCCGCGGATCTCGTGACCGGAAAAACCGGTAAAGCGTTCCATTTCGACAACGCGCGCCAAACCATGCTCACTCGTGTCAGCACGGCCGGGGAACAACTGCCCATCAACCAGCATCCAGCCCTTACGATCGCAATGTGGGTCAATGTGACGGGCACGGGACAAAGCGACCTGCGGCTTTTTTCCGAAGGGAGTCAATTGAACAATAACCCCCTGTTCAACCTCGGAACGGATAACGGGGGCGGTTCCGGGCAACTCGACTATTACTTTCGCCAATCCGGCTGGGGAACCGTGAATCACCTCAAATCGACGGAGGAACCGCTTGACGGCACATGGCGTCATATTGCTTTTGTTCAGCAAGCGGACGGCACACGGACCCTGTTTGTGGACGGGGTCGCGGACGGAACAGAGATTCCAGCGAAGGAAGAGGGCAATTGGAGAATCGAAACCACTACAATCGGTGGAATTCTTCGCGCAAACCCCACGCATTGGGTCACCGGTGATATTGACGAAGTGATGGTCTGGAGCCGCGCATTGGCCGAAGCCGAAGTCAAAACTGTTGTGAGCGAAGGCCTCAACAGCGTGATCAATCCCTTGACAAAGGGCATGGTTGCCTATTGGCCATTGGACGAAGTCGTTGGCGTCAAGACCCCCGATGTCGCCAGTGGTTATGACATGGATTTGGTCAACTTGTCCGCAGCCGACCTGGTGACCGGCAAACATGGCAAAGCGTTCCATTTTGATAATGCCAAGCAGACAATGCTGACTCGGGTCAGTACACCCGGCGAACAATTGCCGATCAACCAGCACCCAGCCCTTACGATTTCGATGTGGGTCAATGTGACGGGCACAGGCCAAAGCGACCTGCGGCTCTTCTCCGAAGGGAGTCAATTGAACAATAACCCGCTGTTCAACCTTGGCACATCCAATTCGGGAGGCTCAGGGCAGGTGGATTATTACCTCCGACAGACCGGATGGGCAACGGTGGACCACCTCAAATCAACGGCCGAACCTCTGGATGGCACCTGGCACCACATCGCGTTCGTCCAGGAAGAAGACGGCACACGCGTGCTCTATGTCGATGGAGTCGCAGACGAGACGGAAATCCCAGCGAAAGAACCTGGCACATGGAACGTAGGAACCACCACAATTGGCGGCATTCTGCGAGCCAATCCGACCCACTGGGTCACCGGTGATATTGATGATGTCGCCCTATGGAGTCGAGCCCTAAGCCAGGCCGAGGTTGTTTCCATTGTGAACAACGGAACACCCACGCCGTTCGCCAAGGCCCAACCTCTGGCAATCCGCAGCTTCGATGCATTCCGATCCAGTGTGGCAGCCGGAAGCGAAGCCACTCTGCGATGGGATGTCACGAAGAACGTCGAAGTCTCGATTGACGGAGGCGTTGGTGACGTGACGGCGAAAACCATCTCTGGTACCGGATCAGTCAAGGTCCCGATGACCGCGAGCAAAACCTTCACGCTCACCCTCAAACGCGGCGAGGAAACGTTGACCGCTCAGACAACCGTCAGCGCTATCGATGGTGTCGCCGCGGGATGGACGCTTGTGGATAACTTCGATACGGCCACGGTTGGTCTGCTGAATGGACAAAACGACTGGGCGGTATTGGATGCGATCGATCTCGAGGTGGTGGAAGAAGCCGGCAACAAGTATGCAGCGCCAAACGCCGGGGGTGCGACCGCGAGCCTTTCTTTAGGTGATCTCACGGTAAAAGAAGGTGAGAAAGCGACGATCTTCTTCAGAATTCTCACAAGGGGAGACATTTTCGAGCCGGTCCGCGGATTGGTCGCGCTTACCGATCGGCCGGTACGTTTCGGGGGTGATATTGGACCCAATATCGGCCCTGGCGCCGCTCTCAGCGATGAGTTTGGCGAAATGTATGCGGGAATGTGGGAAGGTCCAGGAAGCACCCTCGAGTTTGGCAATTACGATTTTCCCTTAACCCGGAACGCAGCCTATAACATCTGGGTGGATATCACCAACGGACCTTTCGAGGGTCCCGCGGATGCGCGGACAAGCACGGGAGACTTATCGACAATCTACGCCTCCAAGGTGGGTGATTCCACTCGCAAGACCATCCTCACGGATTGGTTATCCGCACGGGATCCAATCGGAGCGGCCGATGTCGGATTTACCACGCCCGATCTCACACGAATGATCATCGGGGGAATGACTGGACACAGCACCACGGTGAACTTCCTGATCGACGACATCTACATCAGCCACGGCGGCTTCAATTCAACCCTGCCACGGGCTGCCGGCGTCACCACGCCGATTCCGCCGGTTGTTGTGTCAGAACCTCCCACGCTCGCGTTCAGCCGAGCAGCTGGGCAGATTGAAATCAGTTGGAAGGGCGGCAACCTCGAGTCGGCCACCTCGATCACCGGTCCTTGGGCGGCCGTTGCGGGCGCCACATCGCCACGCCAAGTCGCTCCGAGCGGACCGTCGATGTTCTACCGCGTCCGGCAATAGAACTCCTCCCAATGTTCGCTCGGGTTTCCAACTCGGGCGATCTTACGATTACACAACCGGCCGGGCAGCGCCCCAAGTGCGATGCCCGGCCGGTCTTTCTTTGTCCTCGCCGCAGGGAATCGGCCACGACCCGTGTCTGCCACTGCCTGGCAACGTCGAGCGTATCTGAAAGGGGGACACGCCGGACCGGCTGCTACTTCCTCATCGGATTGAGGAGATGAGCGCGGAGGCTGGTGGTTCCAGGAGAACCACTAAGGATTGCTGCACCTGGTACAATTCGAGTTTCAGCCCCCTGCAGTTCGGTGGGGCGACACTCCGTGAAGCCCTGCTAAACCTCGCGGCGAATAACCCAAACAAGAAGGCACAATGGAAACACCGAGACATCCGAACAATCCAGTGCTTCCACAGCTCCGATTTGCAAGACACCTGTCCCACAAGGAGAAGTTAGGGCTTCACGGAGTGTCGCCCCACCGAGAGAAACGAGAGTCGGCACGTCCTCCCCGGCGGAAGTGTGGAGGGTCGTCTGTCCTCATTCGGAAGATGCGCCCGGCTACGCCCGCCCGAAGTTGTATCCTCAAAAGCTAGAGACACATTCCATGTTCCTATAGATTAATGGTTTGCAAATAACGTTTCCGCTGAGAATCGATGGCCAATTCGAAGAGTTTCTCGCTCGAACCTCAAAACGACGAATGTAACCTTTCAGGGGGAATCGCGTCTTTTCCATCGATTCACCGTCAGAGGTTGTGCAAACGAATTGCACGCGCCAAAATGACGACAAACCAAAAGTAAATAATTCCAAGGTATGCACTCCACACAGAAAGTCTTCTCGTCACTCCTTAAATCCGGACTTTGCGCCGTTCTCGCATTCGGCGCCTTTGTTCAAAGCCAGGCTGCGGACGCGGCAAAAGCCGATGCCACCGGCACATGGTCCTGGACAACACCGGGCCGAAACGGCGGGCCTGAGCGAAAAACCACGCTCAAGTTGAAAGCTGACGGGGCAAAACTAACCGGCGAAGTAATCGCAATGAGGCGCGAAGAAGAGGTAAAAACCGAAATCTCAAAGGGCGAAGTTAAAGGCAACGAAATCTCGTTCAGCGTAACGCGCGAATTCGGCGGAAACAGCTTTAGCCAGAAATACACCGGGAAAATCACGGGCGATTCGATCAAAGGCAAGATTTCCTTCGAACGAAACGGCGAATCTCAAGACCGCGATTGGGAGGCAAAACGCGAGGCCGCCAAGAAATAACGCGCATCGCCGACGCTTTGGTTTGGTTCAATAAATCAAAGACGCGGATGCCAGTCATGGCTCCGCGTCTTTTTCTTGCCCGCGAGGATCCGAATTCAGCTATTCGTCCGACGGAGGCAGAGGAAGTATTGTCATTTTTCGGAAGGAAACTTCGTCGCCATGGTCCTGGAGCATGATCTTTCCCCACGGATTTTGTCCGAACTTATCCTGTTTCGCAAACTTGCTCGCGGCAACCGCATCGATGAATTCCTTTGATCCCGTATCGCAAGCCAAAACTAATTCTCCATTTAGCCAATGCTCCAGTCTCTTTCCCCGAGCCACAATCTTTGTCTGATTCCATTCTCCGATCGGTTTGGGATGCGTTTTCGTTGAGCAGGCAAGTAGATCATAGAGCGCTCCCGACGTCCGACGTCCCTCCCGCAGTTTGCCATCCGGATGCACATCGTCATCCAGCACCTGGTATTCGGGGCCCAACAGAGAATTGCCATACTTCGTGACTCGGTATTTGATTCCGCTATTTCCGCCGTGCGAGATTTTCCACTCGATATTGAACTCAAAATCGCCGTATTCGAGCTTCGTAAAGATGTCGCCTCCCCGGCCAGTCCGGTTCAGAACGCCGTTCTCCACCCTCCACCCTCCCGTTACCGGCTGGCCATTGGCCTTCTCCCAACCTCCAAGTGCGTTTCCATCCAAGAGATCCAGCGGTTTGGCTTGCCCCAAATCTTGCAACCGGACGTTCCGCCATCGCACTTCCATGACTTCAGTCTTGTCTCCAACACCATGCACTTGGAGAGCGATGAATCCGCTGGGAGTGAGCGCGTCCTGAAGGTTCGCCGCGGGGACATCGTTGATCCATGTCTTGATTCGGTCGCCGATCGCTTCAACGCGGTATTTGTTCCATTCGTTCTGCTTGAACGCCTTTTGCGCTTCGGGCCGGTCCTTTAGATCAAACAGCCAGCCGCGCCGCGCCTCGTCGTAAATGCCCGCCGACCAGGCACGGTCAGAAGGGTCGATCTCGACTTGATAACCGTGAACACGCCCGTTGTTGTACGCATTGAGGCTGTGGCTGCGGATTTGAATACCCGAATTCATTCGCGAGTCCACGCGGTATTCAACCTCAAGTATAAAGTTGGCATAATCTTTTGCCGTGCATAGAAACGAATTGGGCGTGTTCGGCACGGTCGAACCAACGATCTCTCCGTTCTCAATCCGATAGTTGGCTTTGCCTCCGCGCTGAACCCAACCGTCGAGAGAATGACCGTTAAACAGATTGATCCATTCCGCCGAAAATGCGGTGACTGTTCCACAAAAGACGGCGATACAAATGGATGTGCAAATTGTCCGATGAATAATAGGTTTGGTAGTCATCATAGAGATGCGCTCAGAATGGCAGGCGCCAGGGCGGCTGTCCAAAGGAAAGTTGCCTCCATCGCGTCCATTACAAATTGAGTCTTCAGGACGACATAACTCGAATGATCAGATCTCGACGTTCGTCATATCGGTGTAACCAATTGAGGTCGAATCTAGTCTGATAAGCGGAATCTTTCGAAGATAGTTGATACGTATGCGTAGAAATAGGTTTTTTGGAAAACGACGGTCCGCCGTGATTGGCGCTGCCCTGGGACTGATGGTGGCTGGGTGCAAAACGTCGTATCACCGCAAAGCCGCCGATAAAGAAGCTTACGGAATCATCGAGCAGGCCGAGAAAGACGTTTTCGGCAAGAATCGTCCGTTTACCATCGACACACCGTACTCGGACCGAAAGCCGGAGGAGATTCTGGCAATGGACCTCATCAGCGAACGGCAACAACCCGGCGAACTCTTTCTAAAAGTGGAAGACACGCTGCAACTAGCCGTGAGCAACAGCCGCGAATATCAATCGAGAAAGGAGCAGCTCTACCTCTCAGCTCTTTCATTGTCCGGTGAACGCTACGCATTTGGTCCGCAATTCCTAGCCAGTTCTTCCATCTCCGGAGATCGCACGTCGAATGGAGAAAACGTCGCCTCTGGAAATAGCCGGTTCAGTGTCAACCAAGCGCTGAAAGCGGGAGGTAGCATCAGCGCCACGATTGCGAACGATTTTCTACGATACTACACCGGCGACCCTCGAAAATCCGTTGTCTCCTCTCTCTCAGTGAACCTGGTGCAACCGCTTCTTCGCGGCGCTGGAAAAAATATTGCGGCGGAGAACCTGAAGCAAGCCGAACGGAACGTGATTTACGCCATTCGCACATTCAGCCAATATCAACGGCAATTTGCCGCGGACATTGTCCTGGATTTTTTTCAACTCCTTCAGAACAAAGACCAGCTTCGAAACGCGTACGATGACTATCAGCGCCGGTTGGACACAATCCGATACACCGAAGCCCGCGGCGAAGCTGGCGTACAAAGTCAGCTCGACGTCGATGAAGCAAAAACTGAGGAATTGACGGCAAAGAATAGCTACATCACCACCGCCACAAGCTACCTCAACAACCTCGACGCCTTCAAGATCACCATGGGCCTTCCGCTGACCACGAATCTTCGGCTGGATGACTCGTCGATGGAACGGCTCGTGGAATCCGGATTAACCTCGTTAAACCTCGATCCGGATCTGGCGTTTCGGACAGCGATTGAGCAACACCTGGAACTTCTCAACGAGATCGACCGATTCGAGGACAGCAAGCGCAAGGTCAAAGTGAGCGCAGACCGGTTAAAAGCGGATTTGAACATTCTGGCGGATGCCTCCTTGGATTCCGAACGTCCCACCGATTACACGAGTTTTGATTTTGATGACGTCCGAGTCGGGGCCGGAATCCAACTGAATTTGCCAATCGACCGCCTGCGTGAACGAAACAACTACCGAGCCGCCCTTGTTAGTTTCGAGTCAGAGATTCGTTCCCTGAGCCTCCAGTTGGACCAAAAGAAAGATCAAATCGGAAGAGGCCTTCGGGACTTGGAGCGATTGCGCCGCTCGTATGATATTCAGAAGAGCTCGGTGGAGATTGCAAAGCGGCGTGTGGAAGGCGAACAACTTTCTCTGCTAGCCGGACGCAGAACTGTTCTGAACGTGCGGGAAGCGCAGGATTCGCTCATCCGAGCGCAAAACGATCTGACCGCCGCCCTAATTGGGCATCTCGGAGCAAAACTGCAGCTCTTGGTGAACATCGGTGTGCTCGATACGGACATGGACAACTTTTGGAGCAATCCCAAAGCGGTCAATATCCCACTGGAACAAAACCAAGAACCTTCGGAGGTTCCGTCTCAACCAGACGAAATTAAACCCCCGGATCAGATTTTCGGCATTTGAAATGAAATCGAAAGAAAGAAAACCCAGTTTGTTAAACACTGCTCGGAACCGACCAGCCCTGTTGATTGGCGTCGCTATCACCCTTATTCTGGCGGCGATGTTCATTCGCAGTTTCTTCAAGAAACCAGCGGTACAATCCGCGTTCTACGAGGTGAAACGAAGCGATTTCCTCGTGACCATCGTCGAAGGAGGAAACCTGGAGGCCGTGAATGAAGTCATCGTGCGCAATGAGGTCGAGGGGCGGGAAGCGCGCGTCATCTACATCGTTCCCGAGGGAAGTTACGTAAAGAAGGACGATCTCCTGGTTGAACTCGATACGGGCGAAGTGGTCGAACGGCTCAATCAGCAGCAGCTTTCCTATGACAAAGCCGAAGCCGCCTTGGTACAGGCGCAAGAGAATCTCGAAATTCAAAAGAGTGTGATCGCGAGCCAGAAGGATGCCGCGGCTCTAAACGTGCGATTCGCGATAATCGATCTGGAAAAGTACGAAAAGGCCGACCGAGCGAAACTCGTCTTGGCGGAAGAAATCAAGATCACCACCACCACAAGCGATCTGCTGCTTGCACAGGACAAACTCGACTGGTCGCAGAAACTCTTCGAAAAAGGATTCGAAAGCAAGAACAACGTCGATAGCGATAAGAACCGGCTTCTGGATCTGACCCTTCAACTGAAGATGGCGGAAACAAACCTTTGGGCTCTGAAGCAGTTCGACAACAAGAAACAGTTCGAACGGCTGTCCGCAGACCTCGAAGAAGCAAAGAAAGAAGAGGCCCGGGTCATCGCACAGGGTGAAAGCAAGCTTTCACAGTTGCGCGCGGATCTGATCACTCAGAGCAATTCGGTAAAGCTAACCGGTGAAAAATTAGCGACCGACAAGCTTATGCTTAAGAAAAGCAAGATCTACGCGCCGCAAGACGGTTTGGTGGTGTATGCGGAGATGCAGAGCCGTTTCAGTTCGCAATCCATGATCGAAGAAGGCGCCATGGTTCGGAATCAACAAACGTTAATCAAACTTCCCGACACGTCCGAAATGAAAGTCACGGTCAAGGTGCACGAGTCGCATGTGGCAAAAGTGCGTCCGGGACTGCCCGCTTTCGTCGTTCTCGATCCGCTGCCGGATCAGCGGTTTAAAGCTCAAGTCACCAAAGTGGGTGTTCTCCCAAACACGCAAGACCGTTTCGGAAACCCGAATCTTAAGGTTTATGACACCGTCGTTAAGATTCAAGACGCACTTCCCGGGGTGAAACCTGGCGTTTCGGCGCGCGCCGAGATCATCATCACAAACGTGCCTAACGCACTCACGGTGCCCATCCAAGCCATCACAAGCCTCAAAGGCGAGACGGTTGCGTACGTCAGGAAAGGCAGCGGAAGCGTCCCGACCGTTGTCGTCGTTGGAATGTTCAACACGAAATTCATTGAAGTCGTTTCCGGACTTTCCGAGGGCGATCAAATCCTGCTGTCGCCGCCGTACGACGCAGAGCAAAAAGACCTGGGAGGTTCGATCATCCGAAAGGAAGAGAAAGTGGATCCGGATGCATTACGTTCGAGCATGCCGGAGGTTGAAACCCCGCAAAGGCGACAGCCGCAACGTGAGGCGGCGGCGGACGGCGGTCAGCCTGGAGGTGAAGGGCAGCGCGGTGGGGCCGGTTTTAACCGGGAACAAATGATGAAACAGTACGATACAAACGGAGACGGTCAGTTGGACGAGACGGAACGCGCCGCGATCCAGCAACAGTTTGGCGGACGCGGCGGGCGCGGTGGCGGGGGCACCGGTGGTGGTGGCAGACGCGGAAATGGAGAAGGGCGCGGAGGCCAAGGCGGTGTTCGGCAACCACAAGGCAACCCCCAAGAATAGCGTCCAAACCCGAATACTTTTCCGATCCAAATCCAGCGCATTGAATCCATGAGCAACGAAGTCATCATTCGAATCGAAGGGCTTGAGAAGAAGTATATTCTTGGTGAAGAAAACATCGTTCGCGCACTGGCGGGTGTCGATCTGGTGGTGACCGCCGGCTCATATGTCGCGATCATGGGACCTTCCGGATCGGGCAAATCCACGATGCTGAATTTGCTCGGCTGCTTGGATCGTCCGACCGCGGGCCGCTACTTTCTAGGCGGCGAGGACGTTTCCACGATGCCGGATGACGATCTTTCCAAAGCCCGCGGCAAACGAATTGGGTTCATTTTTCAATCGTACAACTTGATTCCGCAACTCACCGTGATCGAGAACATTCAGGTGCCGCTGTTCTATCAAGGGGAAAGTCTTGCCGAATCGTACGATCGATGCGTCGAACTGGCAAATATGGTCGGCCTGGGAGACCGTCTCGAACACCGTCCTACGCAACTCTCCGGCGGCCAGCAGCAGCGGGTGGCGATCGCCCGGTCACTGGCGAACGATC
This sequence comes from Verrucomicrobiota bacterium, assembly GCA_027623095.1. Classification (GTDB taxonomy): domain Bacteria; phylum Verrucomicrobiota; class Verrucomicrobiia; order Limisphaerales; family SIBE01; genus JAIPJX01. The sequence goes on along the minus strand of JAQBVM010000183.1, from coordinate 5,469 downwards.
CGTTGATGATTCTCGCGGATGAACCGACTGGAAACTTGGATTCCAAGACAGGAACCGAAGTGTTGGAAATGATCGACCGGTTGAACGAAGGCGGCAAAACAATCGTACTGGTCACCCACGATGAGAAAGTTGCAAAACGGGCGCACCGGGTGCTGCACATGAAAGACGGATTAATCGACCGCGAAGTCATTCAGAAAACCGTTCCAGGAGGAGCCGGGCGTCAGTCCAACTCGGGGCTTCGGGAGATCAACCAGGCAACAAAACCCTCTGACGGGGCGCTCGCCGGTTCGGCAAATCAGTCTGCTCACTAGTACGATGCTCACGCATAATTTCATCAGCACGGTTCAATTGGGCATTAAGAATCTCCTGCTCCACAAGCTGCGATCCGGCCTGACGATCCTCGGAATTATCTTCGGCGTCTGTTCCGTAATTTCAATGCTTGCCATCGGGGAAGGCGCTTCGTTCGAGGCGCAGGAAGCCATTAAAAAACTGGGATCGAACAATATTATCCTCCGGAGTCTAAAACCTCCCGAGAACCAGAGTGAATCGGCGAACGCCAACAGAAGCTTTGAAATGTCGTACGGCCTTTCCTATGACGATGGCGCGCGCCTGCAAGCGACGATTCCCGGAATCCGGCGGGTATTGCCGATGCGAATCATCCGCGACAACGTCCGTTTCGGCGAAAACGTCGCTGCCTGCCAAGTGATAGGCACCCTCTCTTTTTATCCGGAGATCGTAACCATGGATATCGTGGCCGGGCGCTTCCTAACCGAAATCGACGAAAAACACAGAAACAACGTCTGTGTCATCACTCTCTCACTCGCGCGAAAGCTGTTTCCGTATCAGAACCCTCTCCAGCATTCGATCAAAATTGCCGCCGTCTATTATCAAGTTGTTGGGATTGGGCGCGAAACGAACATGCCCGAACAAAGGACCCAAGCCGGGGAAATTGAGGGAGAAACGCTCGATCAATTTGTCTATCTACCGCTCTCGACAGCTCGGATTCGTTTCGGCGAAACGATCATCCGCGGTCAATTCCCGAGCCTGCAGTTCGAGACCGTCCAACTGCACCAGATAACGGTGCAGATGAATGATACCGACGCCGTCGAGTCAGCCGATCCGCAGATCAAATCATTGCTTGATAAATTTCACAGCCAAAACGATTTCGAGATGATCGTGCCCCTTCAGTTGCTGCGCCAAGCGGAACAGACAAAACGTATCTTCAACATTGTTCTCGGTTCGATCGCGGCGATTTCTCTACTGGTCGGCGGCATCGGCATTATGAACATCATGCTCGCTACTGTGACCGAGCGCACCCGGGAAATCGGCGTGCGCAGAGCGCTCGGAGCGAAGAAACGAGACATCACGATGCAATTCCTCGTCGAGACGATCGTACTTTCCGTGGGCGGCGGGGTAATTGGCGTCATTGTCGGTATTTTGGTGCCCTTCGTGGTTTCGCATTTGGCGCACATGAAAACGATCGTTACTTTCTCGTCGGTTTTTCTCGCATTTGGAATTTCGGGTGCGATCGGAATTATCTTCGGGATTTATCCAGCCTCCACCGCAGCCGAGCTCGATCCAATTGAAGCGCTGCGCCACGAGTAACACGACAACGACACGTCGGTATTGGCGCGCGGCCTTCCTGGCCGCAGCACGTTTGTTTAAGCAACGCGCTCGACCGGGTCTCTGAACTCAGTAAAATGGGGAATTCCCGGTGAACCGTCTCGCATGTTCAATTGCCGGAAGATCTTTGTCGAATACTTCGTCGGAAACTTTGTCGATGCCGAAACCCGCGCAACTCAAGCCGTTTTCGAGTAAGGTTTCCGACAAAGGGCGCGCTCTGATGGATTTCAACTTGCGAGTTATTCCGGGCTCTCTCTCGAAATTTACTGAGTTCAGGGTCTGCGGTTTTTCCGTGTTTTTGTGTGCTGCGGCCTGGAAGGCCGCGCGCCGGTTTTATAAGTGGCGCTGTAATGGTAATTCCCTTCCAGACAGTGGCCTCACCAGAAATCGAACCCTGGGCTCGATGGCGTCTAGAACTCTGGATTCAGGGCCGCTCGTGATGCCGCGGACTCCCCTTCAAACGATCCTGAATAAGCGGCCCATCCGCCCTCCCCTCGGTCCAGGCGCGCAGGTTCTCCAGCCGCTGTTGGCCATGAAGAAAGTATAGTTCACCCAACGACGAGAGATGCTTCTGAAACATCGCGTCTCTTCGAATTTCCCAACCCACACTTCGATTGCTCCACCCCAGCCGCGCCATCAACTCAACTAGCTCCGCAGCGATTAATTGGTGGCCCCGTATGGATGGATGAACATGATCGACAAGCCAATCGCCGCCGAGAATCCTCCATTCGCTCCGGCTCTCCAAGACCCGATGTGCGTCGATGATCGGCGTCGCGGTTTCTTCAGAAATCGCGCGCAATACTCCTTCCATCGGTTCCAAAATTCGAAGCGGGCAAACATCCAGATCCCTTGCGCGGTTAAACGCCACTTTGGCAAATGCGGGCATCGCGAGCGCCTCATAACATTTTCCCAAGTCGTAGAATGTCCGGGCGTATTGATCATCCATTGCAACGGCCTGTTTCAGCAATGAAACGGTAGTCTGCAAATCGCCACGGACCTGCTTCGAGGCCTCCTCCAATAATCCGACCCACCGCGCCAGTTCTTCGTCCTTGAATCCATCCCGATGTTGCGATTTGAAAGGCGGCGAATCTCGAAGATTCGAGGGAGGCGAAACCAAAAGCAACGGAACCCCGGCGCTCTTCGACACTGCAACCATTTCGTTGACGTTCGCCGCGAACTCATCAATGACCACACGCCGCAAGGACGCGTCGCGCCGATAAGCCTTCAGACCGTCCCGATAGTCGAGCAACGCATCGGCCTCGGGAGAATGCGAGGGAAATCCTGCGGTATGGCCACCCCTTTCAACGATCGGTGATAAGCCGTATTGCAGCGCGCTAACCAGCCGCAGTTTCATCACGCTTCGGGTCAAGGAACCAAGCCATCCCGGGGCCCGCCTCACGTATCGATAGCTTCGCTCTTCCAAAAACTCATTCTGCCCGGTGCATACGATAAAGAGATCCGGTTCATAACGAAGGAATTCCTTCAGTATGGGAAGGAGCCGGTAGCTGGCGTAACTCACACCTCCGCAATTTATCACCTCCCACTTCCGGCTCGGATCGGCAGCCTCCAAACTTAACTCCAACCAGGTCGTAAATGACGTCTCTTTCGAATAAGGCCGCCCCTGCACAGTTGATCCGCCCAGGCAAAAGACTCGAACTGTTCGCTCCGGTTTTCGAGCGGGAAACGATTCCGGAACGAAGAATTTTAGCCGCGATTTTTGTATCGAATATCGGTCGCCCGCCGCATCCAGAACGAACAGCGGATTCGAACCGTTGAAACCGGGATCGACAAATGAGGAATCCGCCGGAGGTTCCCAGCGAAAAACCCGGCACACTCCCTCAATAAGAAACAGGAGGGACAGTCCGAACACGATTGCTGAAAGGCGCAGGAGCGCACGCCGCCAGATGCTCTCGGTTTTCGGTTTGTTCTCGTTCACTCGCGGGATACTTGTACTTGTAATGAACCGTCAGTGCAGCTTGCTCACGCTTCATTCAAAGGAACTGAACTCCACGTTTCATTTGAAGTGCTGATTGTCCGGCATCGGGCCGCCGCAGCGGCGGCAAAAGACAGCATCCTCGGCGTGACCTTCGGCCAAACAGTGCGGACAACTTCGACGGCTTGTATGGAAATAGTTACGGGTGAACTCGGCAGTGACAATGCCGGTGGGCACCGCGATGATTCCGTAACCCACGACCATCAGAAGGCTGGCCAGAAACTGGCCCAATGGTGTCTTCGGAGTAAGGTCGCCATAGCCCACTGTGGACAGTGTGACAATCGCCCAGTACACACTGCGCGGGATGCTCGTGAAACCGTTGGCCTCTCCCTCAACCAAATACATGAGCGAACCGAAGATCACGACCAGAATCACAACCGCAAGCAGAAACACCTGGATCTTCGCGCTGCTGGCCTTCAACGCCAGCATGATGGTTCGCGCCTCTCGCAAATAGGCGACGAGCTTCAACACGCGGAAGACCCGCAGCACGCGCAGCGCCCGAACCACGACAAAATACTCGGCGCCAGGCGCCAGAAGACTCAGGTAAGTCGGCAGAATGGCTAGCAAATCCACAATCCCGAACAAGCTGCGGGCATAGTGCAGAGGCGATCGCACCGTCCAGAGCCGGGCGGCGTATTCGACAGTGAACAACAGTGTGAAGAACCACTCCACAACCACCAACTCGCGGTCGTAGTTTTCCCTGATTTCCTTCACACTGGCCAGCATGACGGCAAGCACGCTGAGTAAAATGCAGAAGATCAGACACACATCAAAGGCGCGCCCCGCGGGCGTTTCCGCCTCGAAGATAATCTGCCGCCACTGTTCGCGAAAACCGGTTCTCTTGGAATCTTTCATAAACGGCGCATGCCTCGCCTTCCGAATCAATGGTTTCCTCTGCAAACTGAAGAATACGATCAGCTTACACTCTCTCTTTAAATTGGTGGGGCGATACTCTGTAGAGCCCTGTTTTTCCCTTGTAGGACGGATACTGGTGAATACGGGCTGTGGAAACGCAAGGGGGTTCGAGGTTAGAGTGTTTCCATTTCACCTTTGCGTTGTGTTCTCGCGCCTCAAGGATGGTCAGGGCTCCACGGAGTCTCGCCCCACCAAGTTTTGAATAGTTCATGGAAAGCACGGTCATCCCGCTTGGCACAAAAGAGTACGGCGAGACATCCCATATCCGCGCAGCCGGGGACGGCAGTTTCCCAACTGCCAATACGCTTGAGATAAAGCTGAACTCAATATGCAACACGAAATGGATTTTGAGCCAAGAATCATCCGCTGTCAGCCCTCAATGGATCATACGGCTTCGACCCTTAAAACCTGTTTCTCTCATGGTTGGGCTGTGCTGCTGCGCAGCCCTGATATCACGGTGGCGCGGCAACGCCACTCCACCAGATGGATCTTGGGTTGCGCTTTCAGACTCTGCGAGCTCGATATTTGTTTGCGCATTCATTTCAACGTATTCCCTGAAAAGAGTGTTAAGGTTTAGATCGTTTTTGTCTTCTCCAAATACTCAACCACGGCATCGAGATCCCCGTCTTTCGCCAAAAGCCTCAAATGTGCGGCAGTCAGTTTATTCAGTTCGTTTCCAGTTTCCAGTTGAGTCAAACCCTTTTCAAGGCGGGTGGCGCTATATTGATGCGCGGCTTCCACTTCGCTTCTGCTTGTCATTTCACACGTTTTTGTCCTGAATCGTTCGCATGAACTCGTCTATCGATCAATTCCGTTTCAAAAGAATCCTGAGCCTTGCCGCCGTTGGCGCCGCGTCCCTCTCGACCGTCTGGAACGGATCTTCCACAGGGATTGAGGGGTAAAAACAGGATTGAGATCAATGTTTACAGGGATTAAGG
>JAQBVM010000182.1 GCA_027623095.1 Verrucomicrobiota bacterium | reverse complement strand
CCTTGGGGAGAGGGTTAGGGTGAGGGGAAGCAAAGGCTTAACCGGTCGCCCATATCAACCTACTCCCGCGACGGTCAAACTACGCAAGCCCGCCGGCAAAGCCGGTAGTCTCGTGCATTGAGTATGAATGCCCAACGAGAACGTAGGGCGGGTTGAGGTTGATCTTCTCCAACGCCGTGTGTAATTCGCGGGCTGCGTCACTCGGGGAGAGGAGCTCCGGCTTCTTGTCTGGACCGCTCTTGCCGCACCATCTCCCGCACCGGCTCAACGATCAGTTCTGGTTCGGTGAAAACGACGCCGTGGCCGCTGTTGGTGGTGACGATATGTTTCGCCTGCGGAAACTGGCTGAGCCATTTCGCATGTTCCTCCCGCCACTGCGGCAGCAATCGCCGGGACAAGGGGTCGTGGGTTTTGGCCCCACTGATCAGGGTCATTGGCACGACCGGCAGACGGGCGTCACGGGCCGGATGGCGCTGTATTGAGGAATCTTGAGGTTCGTACTCCAGAAATCCGGTTTGCCAAAACCGCGTCCGATGATCAGGGCGAACAGAAACGGCGCGATAAAAAGCCATGTCAGAATTCCCATGGTCGCCCGACCACTTAGCTCGCCGGACAACCACGCCGGAACGCAGGTCAACGCGATGACAAAGACGACCACGATCGGCAGAATGAATCCGCTGCGCCGCCATTCCTGCCAGAGGATCGCGTGGTTGGCGGAACGAAATGGAGCGCGGCGCCGCATCAACCTTCCGATTGTCGTGTCCCACCAGCCAGTGAACAACGAGGACCGGCCGGTCAGGCCGCGGCGCTGCTGATGCACTCGGAACAGGCTAATGAGGTAGGCTGCGGGACCGGTCAGCGCGAGCCCCACCAGCAACCGGCGCATGAAATCCTCGACATTTCCGGTGTAACCCATCTCGCTTAACGCGCCGGCGACGATGGAAGGGACGAAAAACATCCAACCGAACGTGATGATCGAGGCAGCAATACTCAGGCACAGCAGTTTCATGTAGCGACTTCCCGGCAACGACCAGATGATCATTTGAAACTGCGTCAGGCCGAATATCAAATACAGGCACGGCCAAAGCAACGGACGATCCGGACCAAGATGGCCGAGAAGCAGCCATGCGCAAAGCAGGTAAACAAACACCATCCCCTCGGATCCATAAATCATGGGCAAACCAATCAGTGACGAAGTGCGCATCGGCAGCGTGAACATCCGTGTCGGAAAACTGCCGAACCCTCCCTTCCTCGAACCTTCCGTGAAATGAAAGCAACCCAGCGTCACCAGCAGCGCCAGCGTAGTCAGCGTGTAGGCGATCGAATTTGCGAGACCGGCCCAGCGCTCGGAGCCATGCAACAAGGGAATCAAGAGGGCGCCAGCAGCCACCAAAGCAACGACGGAAATCATGCCGGCCCGGCAGCGAGCCCAAATCTCCCAACCAATGGCTGAAGAGGGTGAGAGCATTTCAGGCGGCGGATTTGAGTTGACCGCTGCCAGAACGTTGCACGGCCCACGCCACGAAGATTTCGTCGAGCGATGGCGTTTGTTCCGAGATGACTGAAGCCCCGGCGGCGCTGACCTGCGCCATAATTCGGTTCCGCTCTCCAGTACAGAGCAGCGTCCACTCGCGGCCAGTCCCGCGGAGTGAGATGACATGCTCAATATGGGGTGGTGACGCGGGAGCCGTCTCGAAGCGGATCACCAACTGCCGATGGTTTTGCTTGATGTCGTCGAGACAGCCGCACAAGACAATCTGGCCGTTGCGGATCATTGCCAGTTGATCCGAGACCCGCTCAACCTCGTCGAGCAAATGCGAAGAAAAGAAGACCGTCCGGCCCTCTTCGGCAACGGTGCGGATGATCGCCTCGAGAATGTCGCGACGCACGACAGGATCGAGCCCGGAACTGGGTTCGTCGAGAAGGAGCAACTCGGGGCGGAAGGCGAGCGCGAGCACGAGCCCTATCTTGGCCTGCTGGCCCTGTGAAAGACTTCTTACACGTTGAGCGGGGTCGAGTCCAAACTGTTCACGCAGTGCCTCGGCGTATTGCGGATCCCAATCACAGTAGAACGCCCGGGTGTAGTTCAAAAGCTCGTCCACCCGCATCCACCCGGGCAGATCGCGATACTCGGAAAGGTAACCGGTGCGGCTGAGCACGCCAACGGGATCGCCGACCGGATCCCTGCCAAAGACACGGACACAGCCTGCCTCAGCCTTGAGCAGCCCCAGCACGTGTTTGATTAAGGTAGTCTTGCCGGCGCCATTTTCTCCGACGAGACCGAATACCGAACCTCGCGGCACGTAGAGAGAAACGCTGTCCAAAGCAGTTTTAGCCCCGAACCGGCATGTCACGTCCGTGACAGCGATGACGGCGTCCGAAGAAGAAGGAGAGGGCAATTTCATTTCGCGGATTGGGATTGCAAGACCTGGCCTCGTTCCTTGAGAAGATCGACCACCGCGTCGAAACCGATTCCTAAGTGGAGGGCCTCAACGAGCAGCGCATCCGCGCGCTTTGCGAGAATCTTCAGTTTCTCGCGCTGGGAAAGCGTCGAGCGCACTTCTCCCACGAACGTTCCTGTGCCCTGGCGTTTGTAAACGATGCCGGATCGGTCCAACTCCATGTAGGCGCGCGCCACGGTGTTGGGATTGATCGTCAGTTGTTCGGCCAGCGCTCGGATGGTCGGAATCTCATCGCCTGGTCCGAGGCGGCCGGACGCCACCATGTACTTCACCTGGTCAACGATCTGCTGGTAAAGCGGTGTGCCGTCTTGAGGGTTGATTTGGATTTGCATGGTCGTTGGTTCAGGGACATTCGAGTGTTATTGGAATCGCGAATGTTTGTACCTTTTGTATTATGTGTATTAGTTGTTTCATACTATTGACGTTCCGTCAAGGGTAGCTTTTCGCAGCGATCACTGCATTGGCCTTTCGCTGAAGAGAACGACGGATCGCTGCGATCCAGCGGTCTGTGACGTGTGCAAAACCGGAACGATAACGATCCACGCTATCCCGACAACGCCACTTCGCCATTGGTTCGCGCATTCCCCTCCGCAACACGTTTAATTGTGCGACACGCTCGGCCTGACCTCCGGTTCCCCAAGGTTTTTGTGTGCCGCGGCATGGAAGACCTCGACCCAGTTTACTGGTTAGATTCGAGTGTCGGCTCACTGCATTATGGTGGGGCGACACTCTGTGGAGCCCTGCTCACCCTTGTGACGAAGAACGAACGAATAGGCGCAGTGGAAACACCGAGACATCCAAGCAATCCGGCGTTGCCAGAGCCCCTGATTTGATAGGCCAATCCCACAAGGGGAAGTCAGGACTCCAGAGACTGTCGCCCCACCGGCAGAGAAGGAGTCCCACCGAAATGGACAATGGTGTGCCATAACTGTCCTCGTTCGGATGGGCCCGGCACCAGCCACGGCCATCCCTTAGTCCTTGCGCGTCGCTTTTTGGCGCCTATTATCGGCCCCATGTCTCAGCCTGCGAACAACCCTGAGACGGCCTGATCGTTACGATGCGCAAGCCTTGTTTTTTCAATCTGTTTTTGAGCCTATCCTTGGGCCTCCTCGCATGTTCCCGAGTCCCTCACTTCGCGGCTGACCACGCTTTTGCGCCTGCCGAATCCGGCACTTTAACAAGGTTTGAAAATGAAATATTTCCGCTCCTGTCTCGCGGCGGAGAACAGAGCTGCATCACTTGTCATGACTCGGAAGACTCTTCGGACTTGGTCTTCTCTGGAATCCCTGAAGAGGATTTTCGGATTTTGCTCGATGGCCGGTACTTGGAGCCGGACGGGCCGGACACGATGCTCGGGCGGTTGACCGCCTCAAATGAAAAGCGTCGCATGCCCAAAGGCAAGAAGGCACAGTCGTGGAGCGAGGACGAGGTTGAAACGCTCCGGCAATTCGTTCTTTCGCTTTCCCATCCATCCGACTCAGGCACGCCGGTGGATGAACGGTTCCCGTCCGCATTGATGCGGCCCTATAAAGGGTCGATTCCGGACGCGCTCGACAATCAATTCCTGAGCTACACCCAATTGCGCGGAAAAATTCAGATGATCTTCAAGGATGATTGGCATCGGAACGGGAAGGATCTATTCGCGGAAAACGTCGCTTTCTTTGGAGGCGCCGATTTTAAGATGCGCTTCAACGAAACGACCCAGCCGTCCGCATCATTCCTGACAACTCTCGATTTGATGGTGAAGGACGTAGGGGCCAGGGCCTTCGAACGGAAAGAGGGTCCTTTCGCCGAAATCGAGCGCAATTTGCCGCCCGCCGATTCCTTGGATTCACCCGATACATCCTATCGCAAAGGGATTGAACACCTGTATCGATCGATTCTCTTCCGTCCCCCAACCGAGGCCGAGGTTGACGATTCCTTTGGTCTGATTCAAAGCGCGTTCCGCGAGGCGGAATGGATTCGAACCCGTGACTATGGGTTGGAGTTCGAACTAACCGTTACCGATCCGGCAACCGGATTGAGTGCCAGCCGGAACGTCTTCATTCCCGTAAGCGGAGAGTCTTCGGGCGTTTATCAAGAGTTCATCGACCAATCCAAGGAGAACGCTGATGATCAGGACCAGAAGAATTTATGCCGGCAAGTCTTGGCGCGTCCTTTTCGGCTTAGATCAAACAGCTCCACGCAGCGAATCGTTCTGCACAACATTAATACTTGGGAAAACGTGTCATTCGCGGGAGTAACGTTTCGAGATCTGGCCGCCGATACTGAGACGAAACTCGGCGCGGACAACCCGCTTGTGCAACCGGAAGGCGCATGGAAACGGACGGATCGGAACGGGTTCGGCAGTTTTGAGGATGAAAACTTTGAAAAGGGCAAGAGTCGAATCGCAGTTTCAATTGCGGTGCCAATGGATGGCGATTACGAGATCTCCGTTCTTTGGCGGAAAAACACTCGGAATTCCACGAATGTTCTGGTGGAGGTTTTCGCCCACACCGAGGACAATACACTGGCCAAATCGGAATTGCCGGTTGAGCCCTTGAAAGGCGAAGCCCGATTCGTTTTCGATTCCAGCGAGGACACGCTTCCTTACGCGGATCTGGGCGTTTCGTTTCTTTTCGGCAGCGAGGATTACCTTGAAATCAACAATACAGGCACACGAAATCGCGTGACGGCGGGCGCGGTCAGTTTTGTTTCCATGAACGATGGCTCCGCGATCACCGTTGACAGCAAAGAGGCGGACGGCAGCGATCAATGGAGCGAGTTCAATGACGGAAGCTTCAAAGCCTTCAATCGAAAAGGAACACAGCTTCAAGACGACGATAAGAACAAAGGGGAGCGTTTCTTGCGATACCGTTTAAGTCAAAAAGGGGACGCGGAATCGAATTGGAAACCGGATCACTTCTACCAGACACGCATTCATTACCCTGGAAAAAAAGACAACGAACAGAGGGTTCCAGTAGTGGTCCGAGCGCAAAAGTCTTCACCTGTTTTGCAACTGTCGCACACGGCATTGGGCAAAGCGGACGCCACGAGTGAGATCGATGCATCGGCTTCTTACACGGTACAACAGAGTGAATTGACGTTTACTTGGCGGCAAACCCAAGGGATTCCGGTCGGTTTTCAAACAAACAGCCCTGTCCTCCGATTTACCGCTCCGAGAAAAGATATTGAGCAGGAAGCGTGGATCGCTTTAACCCGGGCCTTGATGAGGCATCCTGATTTCCTGTTTACTCGACCGCCGTCGCTGCACAAGGTCGAACGTCAGGAGGACAAAAGGCGTCTTCAACTGGTCAAGCTGGCGCTGGATTTGGCGGGCAGGCCACCGACCGAAGCAGAGTTCGAGCGCCTGTCCGATGGAGCGTCCTTTTCCGAATTGACCGACGCATACCTCGGTACACAGGAGTTTCGTGATTTTTATTTCCACCGCATCCGGCTTTACCTGGAGAGTCAGGGAACGGAATCTCAAGATGAACCGGCTCGGCTATGGTCCTATGTTGCATTCAACGACTTGCCCTTTCAGCAGATCCTCACGGCGGATTACACCGTCGATGCGAAATTCACTGCAATACCGCGGCCGGATTACCATGGAAGGACGGGTCTGCTGACAACAAAGGGCTTCATCGAAGGCAAACCCGGCCTGCCACATTTTAATTATCCGGCGCAGGTAAGCATGATGTTTCTCGGATACATCTTCGAGGTGCCTCCGGACATCGTTCAACAACGGGACGGGATCACTCCACTCGGCACAACCGATCCGCAATCCGCCTGCTACAGTTGCCACAAAATCCTCACCCCTCTCGCGTTTCAACGAACTTACTGGACTGACGACGGCCATTATCGCAGGCAGGACGAAAAAGGGGATCCCATTGACGCCAGCGATCAGGGCGTAGTCGAAGAGTATCCGTTCAAGGGCGAAGGCATGGAGGCATTCGCGACACAAGCGGTGAACAAGGAACGATTCATTCGCACGATCATCAACACTCACTTTAACTTTTACTTCGGACGATCGATGCGGTTCCGCGAGGACGAACGCGCGCTCTACAAACGGCTTTGGGACCAAGTGCATGCCAACGGTTTCAAGATTCGCGCCTTGATTCATGGACTCGTCACGTCTCCGGAATACTTGGAAGGACGAGCGCGAACAAGCCAACCGATGTAGGAATTTCAAAACCACAATTCTATGAACCGACCGTGTGCTGTTGATCCATCCATCCAATTCGAAACCGCGGGACAGATTGCCATTCCTCCCCTGCCCCGCCGGCGTTTTTTGCGCGGACTCGCGGCAACGGCCGCCGGCCTGACGTGCGCCGATTTTCTCGGCTATTTCAAAGCCTACGGGCTACCCAATGATCCTCAATCCGATCGACTTTCCGTGGACGCCGCCAAGGCAAACGACGATCCGCATTTTCTCGTTTACTGGTACCTCGAAGGCGGGTGGTGCGGTTATGACATGTTTAATCCGGTATTGACCGACAACAACGTTCTCGATCGTCTCGAGAAAATCAGCGACGAGCGATATCGTGTCACACAATGGGGAGACACGGATTACGGGATCTATAAACAAGGAAACATCCGTTACGGGTATCTTGCTTCCGAGGGCAAAGACCTTTTCAAGGATACGGCCGTCTTGAGCTCGATGCACACCGGGTCGGGACACTCAAGCGACCGGCTTAGGGTTCACATGGGTGACTACAAGTTCAAACAAACAGAAGAACGCGAGGATGACGAACGGTCCGTCATGCAGGCTTTTTCAGAGGTTTACGGCCAGCACTATGTCCTCCCGAATCTTTCCTGGCATTGGTGGCTTTCGGACGGGGAAATCAATGAGGTTCAATACACGGGAAAACGCGGTTATTATCATGCTCTAGGACCCGTTCACGCCCACACCCTTTACGCGGGGACTCCAGCGAAACTGAAGAAGCTGTTGAGTCGAATGCAAGAAGAAACCGGTGACACCATTTCTCGCCGAATCGAGTCGTTTCTAGACTCTGCGCACAGCGAATTCCTGAAGGATGAAAATGCAGCCGCCGTTAAGAGCTACAACTCCGCCCGTGAAATTTACCTTCAGATGGCGAGGCGCGGGCAGACCCTGGATCGGAACCGCATCCAAAAACTATTCGCAGATCCCGCGTTGCGGGAAGAGTTCCGGATTAAGCCGGACGACGAACTGATCACCTACCGGAGCGTCAACGGAAACAAAGCTCGGAGCAAATTCTCTCCGAACACCAACGTCCAGGCCATGATGTCGTACGAACTGATGCGGGAGGCAATGTCGTGCGCCTTTTTTATCGAGTCCCGAGATGTGCGGCGTTTCGACTCTCATCTTTCACGCAAGGGACTTTGGAAGAATGATGGCACACCCAAAGGCATGCCGGACCAAACTCAAATGATGAAGGATGATTTGTGGGATCCGATCCGCGCCTTCGTCGCCCGACTGAAGAACACCGAGTACAAATCAACCGGAACCTCCCTGTACGATCACACGCAAATCGTTATTACCTCGGAATTCGGACGCTCTCTGCACGGCAACGTGGATCGCATTCAGGAAAAGGATATTCCCGACGACAAAAAGGAGAAAGAAATCGGCGATCAAGACATTTGTGCGCACTGGAAAGTCACGTCTTGCGCGTTCCTCGGAGGAAATGTTCAAGGTGACCGCCAATATGGAGCCGCCGGGGAAAAAACGCTCATGGCAATCCCGGTCATGGCGGACGGCACCCTCGATCCGAACTACGATCCCCTCACCGGCGAGCTGCTTCCGGATCGAGAAAAACATCCTGAATCGTTTATTCCAAACCACGGCGATATCTATGCGACCGCGCTGTACTTGAGCGGCGTCAATCCCAAAGGGAGGGGACGAAACTCCCGGCCACCATTGAAGTTTATTAAACGCGCATGAACCCATCCAAACTAACCGCTATCGACGCCAACGCGCTGCCTTGGGAGGAGCGCTTCAACGAAAACATTGGCCGGGCAATGTTTCGCAAGGAACTCTTCACGGACCCGGAGACGGGCGCGCTCGTTCGGTTGGTCCGTTATCCGGCCGGAGTCATCAATCCCAGTCACACTCATCCTTGCGGACACGGCATGTATGTCCTCGAAGGAAACCTCGTCACGCATGCGGGAACGTACGGACCCGGCAACTTTGTTTGGTTCCCGGAAGGTGAAGTAATGGAACATGGCGCAAGCGCGGACGGCGACGTTATTGCACTGTTTGTCACCAACAAAACGTTTCGCATCGACTACGTGGAGCGGAAGCTGGAATAGCACTGCCGCGACACTTATAAAATCGGCACGCGGCCTTCCAGGCCGCAGCACGTCTATTAAACCAACACGGTCGATCTGGCCCGTGGTTCTCCCTTGTTTTTAGGTGCTGCGGCCTGGAAGGCCGCGCTCCTTTTCGAGAAGTGTCGCTTACGTATAAACGGCGAGAGACTTGAATTCCATGTATCGTCGGTACATTTGCGAAGCAGGTGGCAACAGAATTCACCGGCAGGCAGTCCACGCAGCGTTCGCGTATTTGTCGATGACGAGCTGCTTCATTCGCTCCAACGGCGCGAGTTGAAGTTGTTCGCTGACGTTCCATCCCTTCTTCAGCGCGGATTTTACCGTCGGGGCGGGAATGCCCAGGTTCACCAAGAACTTTTCGTGCGAACGGCTCTCCCGATACGCGGGCTGTTTCGACGGAAGGCGAAGTAGTTCACCGACAAGACGCAATTCAAAATGGAGCAAGAACGTTCCGTGAAACAGAAGTGTCCTCCGCTTTCGCCTTTGCGCGTTACCTGAAAACTTGAGGTGGTTTAATGCCAGGTCCGTATGCCCCAGAACTTCAACCGACGTCCCTAAAAGGATGGTTAGAATGTCGCGGTGTTTATTCATCACGAATCGATTCGTGCCAGTGACCGTTTGCAGTTCTGAACTATCCCCGATAGGAAACGCGAGCGTGTAGTTCAGACAGCCGGGGCCTTGAAGCACCGTGCCACCTCCACTGCAACGCCTTAAGATCGGGATGGTCTTTTCCCGGCAATCCTCGACCCTCACTTCTTCATCAATTTGATTTGAATATCCCACGACGACAAAATGCTGTTTCGACTCCCAAAAGCGGAGCACTCCTCCGCCCCCCTCCTCATCGCATTGATCGACCAGCGCCTCATCCAGCGCAAGATTCTCTTCGGGTAATGCAAGCGAGAGATCGAGGTATTTCATTGTTAACGGGTATTCCTGATGTATCTTCTAGCCGGTCTCGTGACTAGGAACGAATGCACTTCTCGCACGACCGCCTTCGCGAAGCATCCTTCGCAGGCGTTCGCACATCTTAAAGAACACGGACCGAGAATGATTTGAATCAAACCGTGAGTAACAAAGAGAGTCCGCCGAAGAAAGAACAGAAAAAAGCGTCCCCCAAGGGAGCGCTCAAGCTCCCGCGCAACTTGACCCGCGACGACGCTGAAAAATGGTTCGAGTCGCTGGAGAACGTCCTCGAGTTCGCCCTAAAGAATCAGGAACCCGGAAAAGCGTCTCACTTTCTCACAAATCTCTTCCAACGATTGCGCGAAGCCGGACTTTCCGTCCCGAGCATCATTTCGACGCCGTACGTCAACACGATTCCCGTTGAAGAACAGCAGGAATTTCCGGGAGACTGGGAGACCGAGGTCAAGATCAAGAGCTATATTCGCTGGAACGCCATGGCCATGGTCGTCAACGCGAACCGAAAGCATGGCACCTTGGGAGGGCACATCTCCACGTTCGCCTCTTCGGCGACACTTTATGAAGTGGCGTTCAATCATTTCTTTCGCGCGCGGCGCCCAGATTTCCAGGGCGACTTCGTCTATTTCCAAGGACACGCATCCCCGGGGATCTACGCACGCGCTTTTTTGGAACGCCGCTTGGATGAAAGGCACCTGCAGAACTTTCGACAGGAGCTGGCTGAAGGCGGAGGGCTTTCCTCATATCCGCATCCGTACCTGATGCCGAATTTCTGGCAGTTTCCAACTGTGTCGATGGGATTGGGGCCGATCTTGTCAATCTACCAGGCGCGATTCAATCGGTATCTCCGCGCGCGCGGGTTTTTGAGCGGCGACGAATCAAAGGTCTGGTGTTTTGTCGGCGATGGCGAATCGGACGAACCCGAGACGCTCGGTTCCTTGACGCTTGCCGCGCGCGAGAATCTGGACAACCTAATTTGGGTAATCAACTGCAACCTTCAGCGCCTTGATGGGCCGGTGCGCGGAAACGGGAAGATCATTCAAGAGCTCGAGGCTCTCTTCCGCGGCGCGGGATGGAATGTGATCAAGGTGATATGGGGTTCGGACTGGGACGAGCTGATTGCCGCGGACAAATCCGGCCTTCTCATGAAACGCATGGGGGAGGTTCTCGATGGCGATTATCAGAAATACTCGGTCGAGCCCGGCAGCTTCACGCGCCGGCATTTCTTCGGCAAATATCCCGAGCTCCTGAATCTGGTTAATCATTTGACAGACGATCAAATTCGCAAGCTGCTTCGCGGCGGGCACGACACTCGAAAAATGTACGCCGCTTACAAAACGGCCGTCGAACATGCGGGCGCTCCGACCGTCATCCTCGCCAAAACAATCAAGGGTTACGGACTGGGCGAAGCAGGCGAAGGGCGCAATGTGACGCACCAGCAGAAAAAGCTCAATGAAAAGGAACTCCGCGAATTTCGAGCGCGCTTCCGCATTCCCATCAACGATGAGGACGTGGTGGATGCGCCGTTCTACCGTCCTCCACTCGAAAGTGCGGAGACGCGATATCTCTTTGAAAGACGTCAGCAATTGGGAGGTTTCCTGCCCGAACGCAAAGTCACGGCGTCCGCGCTTCAAGTGCCCGGTCCGCAAAAATACGCCGAGTTCCGCAAGGGATCCGGGAATTTCTCCGTCTCCACCACGATGGCGTTTGTGCGGTTGCTCACCACGCTTCTGCGAGACAAGAAAATTGGCCGCCACATTGTCCCGATCATTCCGGACGAAGCCCGGACTTTTGGAATGGATGCCCTGTTTCGTGAAATCGGGATCTACGCGCATAAAGGCCAGCTTTACGAACCGGTCGATAAACAGTCGTTGCTCTACTACCACGAGACCAAGGACGGACAAATTCTGGAGGAAGGAATTACCGAAGCGGGATCGATGTCATCGTTCATCGCCGCCGGCACTTCGTACGCCACCAATGGCGTGAACATGATTCCCTTTTACATCTACTATTCGATGTTCGGTTTTCAACGCATCGGAGATCTTGCCTGGCTGGCCGGTGACATCAAGGCAAAGGGTTTTCTGCTCGGCGCGACATCGGGCCGGACCTCGCTGAACGGCGAAGGATTGCAGCATCAGGACGGTCATAGCCTGCTGTTGGCGAGCACAATCCCGACTCTGCTGACCTACGATCCGGCGTTCGCGTACGAGGTTGCGATCATCGTCGCGGACGGTCTGAAAAGGATGTACGAGCAGGGCGAAGAGATCTTCTATTACCTCGCGCTTTACAATGACAACTATCTGATGCCCCCGATGCCTGAGGGAGTCGAGAACGGCATCCTGCGAGGATTATACAAATTCAGACACGGACCGGAGAAGAAAACGCACAAGGCCCACATTTTGGGAAGCGGCCCCATTCTCATTGAGGCACTCCGCGCCCAGGAAATATTGGCGGAACGCTACGATGTTTCGGCGGACGTCTGGAGCGCGACGAATTACAAATTGCTGCGTAACGACGCGCTCCGGGCGCGGCGCTGGAACATGCTTCACCCCGAAGAAACCCCTCGAAAAGCGCACATTCAGGCATTGCTGGAGAATGAGCCGGGAGCCTATGTCGCCGTGTCAGACAACATGAAGATCGTGCCCGACCAAATCGCTCCCTGGGTTCCGGGAGGGCTTATGACGCTTGGAACCGATGGATTTGGACGCAGCGATACACGGCCAAACCTGCGGCGGTTTTTCGAGGTGGACGCCGAAATGACCGTCGTGGCCACTCTTCATGCTCTGTCGGAAAAGGGCGTTGTCGGCACTGATCTTGTCCAAAAGGCGATCCGCGAGCTGGATGTGAACCCGGAGAAGGTTTTCCCGGAGCTTGTTTGACTTGATGAATCACTAAAGTAGCCGGAGGCTCGGACCTGGCATGAACCCTAGCCAAAAACCAAAGAAAAGACGCTGGGGAAAACGAAGCCTCTGGACGTTCATCATTGTCAATGTGCTGGGCATCGTGCTGATTCTGCCGATCCTTCCGACGATTCTCCCCCTCGTTCGCATTTGGTGGGACACCCGCTCTCAGGAGAGTTTTGAGCGGCAATCTCAATCGGATCAAAAGTCGAGCGTCACTGACTTCACTGAAGGCGGCGGCTCGGAAACGCCACTCCCCAACAACCCTGCCCCCCAGACTGAACCCACGTTTAACGCATTAACCAACAGTCTGGAAGTAGTGAAGAATCTCGATGATTCGGAGATTGCCAAGATTATCGCGCTTCAGTACGGGGAGAAATCGAAAGCGGCAACGAATTCGACCACTTTCGATCGCGACTCGGCTGTGTTTCACAGCATCAAGAAAACCATGGCGAACTTGAACGGCAGACAATACCACTGCTACGAAGTCGATTTAGTGGATCAGAGCGGCAATCATAAGATCCATGTGGATTGTTTCGAAGAACCGGATCTCGATTACGAACGCAGCATGGCAACACTCGAATTAGTGAACCAGAATCCGCAGCTCAAGAAGATCTACGACGCGTTCTCTCAGTTCCTCGGAGAACAATCTTCAAACCCGACGAATGCTGCGGGTACCGCGCCGAGCGAGAACGATCCTTCGTTTCGATTCGAGCGGCCGGATAATTAATTGGTGGAGCTCTATTGAAGCTTCTTTTTCGCTGCCTCGGGCACGGTGACCTTCGTTGAACCGACGTTCTGAATCTCAACAGTCGTCACACGGTCAATTTCAAAATCGTTGCCGTTGAAATCCATGGTTCCCTTCACACTGTATTCAAACTTTGCGAGCATGCCGTCTTTCAGCCAGAATTTTCAAGGATTGAAATCACGGACCGACTCGCCTAGTCGTTGACATCATGAATGTTAATAATGCTCAGAACCATTGGCCTGAAGGATCCGCTGAAGATAGCCTCTCGCGTCGAGATTTCCTTGCTGGATGCGCGGGATTACTTCTTTCAACGGGGATTTCAAATGCTGGCGCCACCTCAGACGAGCCAAGCGAGCTCATCATAGACATCCATCAACATACGAATTATTCAGGCCGAACGGACGCCCAGTTGGTGGCGCATCAGCAAACCATGGGCGTCACAACCACGATTCTGTTGCCTGCGGGTTCCATGTACGGGCTCGCCGCAGGATGCGGTGGTAATGAAACGGTCGTTAATCTCGCTCGCCGTTTTCCTGGATCGTATCGATTCTTCGCGAACGAAGTCGCCGATCTTCAGGAGGCAACGGACGAGATCGAGCGTTATCTAAAGCGTGGAGCGATCGGTATCGGCGAACAGAAATTCAATGTTCCTTGCGATTCTCCGCACATTGAAAAGATCGCGGAATTAGCGCAAGAATACGGCGTCCCGGTGCTGATGCATTTTCAGCACAACGCTTACAATACGGGCATCGAGCGTTTCCATACGATCCTGGAGAAATTCCCGAAAGTGAACTTCATCGGCCACGCCCAGACATGGTGGGGCAACATTGACGCCAAACATGATCAAGGCGTTCTGTATCCGGAGACGAAAGTAACTTCGGGCGGTATTACAGACCGTTTGCTGTCCGATCACCCAAACATGCATGGAGATCTGTCGGCTGGTTCCGGCCTCAATTCAATGTTGCGCGACAAAGACTATGCCCGCGGTTTCCTGGATCGGCATCAGGGTCAATTGCTCTTCGGCAGTGACTGCAATGATACGCTTGGAAAAGGAACCGGCTGCCAAGGCGCCCGCATTCTGGCCGCGATTCGTGAGCTTGCGCCAAACAAGGCGGCAATTCGCAAGATTCTTTACGAAAACGCGGCTGACCTGCTCAACTTCGAGAGCAAACCAGCCGCGCCGGCGCCTGGGAATTAGGCCGCCAAAATCCAAACTTTTAATCTTTGGCCCAAAAGTCGATCACAAACACATCCGCGATCAGGGGGCCGAGGAGCTTGCCGAACGCTTTGTGATCAGGGTGCGGGAGATACGCGCTTCTGTCGGCCTCGCTCTTAAACGACAGTATAAAACTGTGCGTGAATCCTTTGTTCAGACCCTCGGGGCTGTTGTTGGTTCCCCATTCGTAGGAGGCAATCTGAGGAATTTTTTTCTTTAGATCCCGGAATGCGTCCTCGACCGTTTTGATCTGATCTGGCGTAGCGGTCTCTTTGAACTTAAAAGCAACAACATGGCGCAACATTGCATTCTTTTCTTTTTCGACGGGATCAGCAGCCGACACATGGGCACAAAGCGCGAGAGCAATGGCAACAGTCAAAAGCACAGATACGGTTTTCATAAGGCTAAACGTTACGCTGCGTTTGGTTAACTTGGTTAACTTGGTTAACGCGCCGATGCTAGCTGAGTTGCCGAGACGTTGGCAAGCGCCGATGCGCCCTCCAAAGCCGATTGGGCGCATCTCCGAATCAGGACACTCCCGAACCGCTGTGTCTCTTTCCTCGGATTGTGGAGAGTGGACGCGGAGGTTCATAGTACCAAGGGAGCTGCAGAGAGTCAGATTCAAGGTTGAATTCACGTGCTCAGCTCGGTGGGGCGACAGTCTCTGGAGCTCTGATCAAACCTCGAAGTGTAAATCTCGAAGGAGACGGCACAATGGAAACACCGCGGCCTCAAAACAATCCGGTGTTGCCAGAGCCCCTGATTTGAAAGGCCAG